>DAOWNN010000012.1 GCA_030642585.1 Bacteroidota bacterium
ACCTGATGAAGGGACTGAATTTACTTTCCAATGATAAATTCTTAATGACGGGACTCAGTTATGCAGGTATGCTTGCTCAATTAATTGGGGAAACAAATTCGGAAAATATCAGACATAAAGCCGCAGATGTGCAAGAAGTAGATGTTGAGAGTGATGCCATGAAGGCACTTAACTGGCTTGGAGTGTTTGCCGATTCTGATATGGGGCGAAAAGAAGATTCTCCATTTGAAGTGATCTCAGATTTGATGATTGAAAAAATGGCTTTACAGACAGGTGATCAGGACATGGTTGTGCTCCAGCATAATTTTCATGTCAGCTATCCTGACGGAAGGAGTGAGATAATAAAAGCAAGAATGCTGGATTATGGCTCACCTGACGCATTTACCTCTGTCGCCCGAACAGTAGCCCTGCCGGCCGCCCTGGCTTCTATACTTATTTTAGAGGAACAAATTCAACTGTCAGGAGTATATCGGCCCCTTGTTCCGGAGATCTACATTCCGGTATTAAATAAGTTAGAAGAGATAGGAATAAAGGTAGAGGAAACATATGGCCTGAAGAAAGATGGCGATATTTTTTAAAGTGACTCGCCTGTCAGACTTATGTAAGCCTGGCAGGGAGAGTCGCTCATCAGACCATAAGGTTCAAGGAAGCAATACAGCGGGAAGCACTGTAGATCGACTTTCCAAAGTCGATTGCGTTTCGCAGAAACGCGAAAATGTTACAGTTCAGGAAATCGTTCTGTAAAATGAAAAAAGAATATTATAAACGGAACCTGCCGCATTATCAAACCAGGGGACAATTATTTTTTGTCGCCTGGATGTTAACCAATACCTTACCCTCCAGCACATTGGCAAAACTTCGTCGTGAATATGAAACTGATAAGAATTTATTACCCAGTTGGAAGAATTATTTTGAGATGATAGATGATCAATTACATAATTCAAAAGCAAGTAGGTATTGGTTAAATAGATCAGACCTAGCACAAATTGTTGCTGATGCCATCCAATATTGGGACAAAAAGAGGATAGATTTATATTGCTATTGTATCATGCCGAATCATGTGCATTCCGTTTTCATTGTTCATGAAGAAGATGGTAATAGCAAGCATATTTATTTGCAAGATATTTTAGAATCCATTAAGAAGTTTAGTGCTCGAAAATGTAATAATCTTCTTAAGCGTTCTGGTAAATTTTGGCAACATGAGAGTTATGATCGGATTATTAGAGATAGAGAGGAGCTTTATTATGTTTTAAAATATATCCTTGATAACCCTGTAAAAGCAAGATTATGTAAAAATAGAAACAATTGGAAATGGTCTTATATTAAACCGGATTTTTCTGATTTAATGGAAGAACCGATAAGTAGCTGAAATGAAGCGACTCGGAGAGTCGCTCTACAGACCATTAGGTTCAAGGAAACAATGTGGCAGGAATTTTGTTGATGAACTAATCCAGTAGGTCTTTCTAAATAAATGTGCTGTTCGCAATTATCAAACTTTAACTATCTTTATTTTTTGAAGAAAATTGATTCCTTTTCTATGAGAACCAGAAACGGATTTGCCTTGATTCTATTAATTTTACTGATGTTTTTCGGCTGCAAAACCTATGAGCCGGTGACAAAAGGTCAGAATCTGGCATATTTGTATCGGCCCGGGGCTACTTCTCTTCATCCCAGGTTTGTAGTTTATCATAATTCCGACTCAACATCCAAGCTTATGGTTATGGTTTATCCTACCGAGCTATTGTTTAACAAAGCAAATGAGGATGGGGATTACAAGGCATGGTTAAGCATTCAATATCGTTCCAGGGAAATTGGTTCAGGAAGAGCTCTCTCCGATTCTGCGATTTTGGAGTTCCCTCTTGAGATAAGTGGACTCGATAAACCTTTTATTACCAATATAAGCCTTAAGACCAAAGCTCAAAAAGAATATATTGTAGAGGTTGTAACAATGGACAGGTTGAGAAAGAGAGCGGTTCAATCATTTATTTTTGTAGATAAGACATCAGAGACAAACTCACAAAACTTTTTTGCTTTAAAACAGTCATCAAGAAGTTTGCTTTTTAATCCGGTGGTTGATTCTTTACTAAAATTTATTATTTATTCCCCGAAATTAACATTTGATTCTTTATTTGTACGCTATTATAAACCCGACACAAGAATTCCTTATCCACCAAATTTGTTGCTTTCCACTTCTCTTTTTTTAGAGCGGGCTGATAGTAGCTGGAAGATTGGAGTATTTAAATCGGAAGGAATTAGCCTTACGAATATGGGGATATACCAATTTCTCCAGAATGAGAATGATAAGCAAGGTTATAATATGTATTACTTTGGGGAACACTTTCCGATGGTGAAAACTCCAGAGCAGATGATTGGCCCTTTAATCTATCTGGCAGATGATAAGGAGATGAGAGCACTAAGGAATAATGAAAGCGCAAAGATTGCTGTTGACAATTTTTGGTTGGAAGCGGGGAATGATATTAACCGTGCGAAGGAATTGATTAGAATTTATTATAACAGAGTGTTTTATTCAAATTATTATTTTACCTCTTTCAAGGAGGGGTGGAGTACCGACCGTGGAATGATATACCTGATCTATGGGCCTCCCGGCACCATGTACAAAACTGCAACACAGGAAAGATGGATCTATGGAAAAGAGTATAGCAATAATAATATAGAGTTTATTTTTAAAAAAATTAATCATCCCCTTTCAAATAGTGTTTTCAGACTTCAGCGATCTGCTGATTTGAATTCTAAATGGGTACAGGCCGTGAGGGCCTGGCGGCAGGGGAGAGTTTTTATCTTAGAAAATGAGTGAATATAAAAGAAATATTAAGTCAGAAAAGATGGACTATGTTTATGGTTTGCATTCTGTTCTGGAGGCAATTCATCTCGGAAAAGAGATGGAAAAGGTATTCATTCGGAAGAGCCTGAACAATGAAAGAAGTAAGGAGCTTATCCGTCTTCTTAGGGAAAGAGATATTCCCATTCAATTTGTCCCTAACGAAAAATTGCAAAGAATAAGCAGTAAAAACCATCAGGGAGTTATTGGCCTGATTTCAATGATTGAATACGGCCGGCTTGAATTGTTAATTCCAACCCTTTTTGAAAAAGGAGAAATCCCTTTTATTCTTATTTTAGATGAAATAACCGATGTGCGGAACCTGGGGGCAATTGCCAGAACAGCTGAATTTGTCGGAGCTCATGCACTGGTTATTCCGGCAAAAGGATCTGCCCAGATAAATGCTGACACAATAAAAACCTCTTCGGGAGCCTTACACAAACTTCCTGTGTGCCGTGTTCCAGAGCTCCTGGATTCCATTACCTTTCTAAAAAATTCAGGTTTGAAGATTGTTGCAGGAACAGAAAAGGGAGAGAAGCTGTATTTTGATTCAGACCTTTCCGGGCCAATAGCTCTTGTGATGGGATCGGAGGAAACCGGAATTTCAAACAATGTTTTACGTATGGCTGATCAATTGGTAAGAATCCCTCAATTTGGTAAGGTGGATTCCCTAAATGTTTCTGTGGCGGCCGGAGTTTTATGCTACGAAGTAATTCGCCAGAGACAACTATCCTCTTCTTGATTTTCAGGAGTAAATGAGTTTGGCAAATACCAGGTAAGAAGTTCCAAGAATATTTACCAGGTAGTTCAGCAGTAAAGGATACTGGAATTTCTTGTCCTGGATGTTATCGAAAATGATGTAGATAAAGGTAAGTAAAACACCAATCGACCACATGAGTAAAAATGACCAGGAAAAACTTGCCACATCGTGTGTTTTCCAGGTAAGAACTACCTGAGGGAAAATACCAATGCTTAATAGAATATTTCCAAACCAGCCCAGAGAATGTATAAATTTCTTCATAGTAGTAGCGGTTTGACAATGATTTATAGTCATTTTATATATTAGTCGTGTACAAAGATTATGATATTATGTTACTAAAATCCGAACCTGTTGGGTTTTGGAAAACTTTTAACTCAAACTCCGGCAATACGGCAAGAATATGATCAAAAATATCGGCCTGGATGGCTTCATAATTAGCCCATTTCTGATCTCTGCTGAATACGTAAATTTCAATAGGAATACCTTTGTCATTTGGTTGTAGCTGCCTAACAAGGAAAGTCATATTATCATGAATTAGCGGATGCGCATGCAAATAACCTTCCATATATTTTCTGAAACTACCCAGGTTGGTCATTCTTCTGCCATTGGCCAAAACCGATGGATCAACATTGTGCTTTTCGTTAAATTCATTTAATTCTTTTTCTTTAGCTTCAATGTAATTATTAAGAACTTGAATTTTACTGAACTCCAGGATCATTTTTTCAGAACAAAATTTTACGCTTGTCATGTCAATATTAATTGATCGCTTGATTCTTCTCCCTCCGGATTCTTCCATACCCCTCCAGTTTTGAAAAGATTCGGATACAAGTGCGTAGGTAGGTATGGTACTGATGGTCTTATCCCAGTTTTGTACTTTAACAGTATTTAAATTGATCTCCAGCACAACCCCATCTGCTTTTCTGCCTGGCATTGAAATCCAATCTCCGGGATTAACCATATTATTCATTGACACCTGAATACTGGCAACAAAACCGAGGATTGTATCCTTAAATACCAGCATAAGAACAGCTGCAAAGGTTCCTAATCCAAGGAATAAACCTTTGAGATCAGCATCAAATATTACAGAAATGATTACCATGACACCGGTAAACATTACAGCAATCTGAACTACCTGTACATAACCACTGATGTGCCTGCTTTTTGATATAGGAAGAGTATTGTAAATACTATTTAAGGTAAGAAGGACCGAGTTAAGGACAATCATCACGATAATGATGATATATAAATATGCAGCTTTGTTAGTAACAGGTATCAGATTGGGGTAATCCTTAAATATTAGATCAGTTGAAAATAAAATAATAAGGGCCGGTACAAGATGAGAGAGTTTGCTAAAAACTTTTTTCTTTATAAAAATATCATCCCATGTATTTTTTGTCTTATGAATAACTGCTTCAATTATCCGAAGAATTATTTTTTTCGTTATAAGATTTGACAGAAGACTGATGAATCCAATGAGGATAATATAAAAACCTGTTTTAAGAAAAGTTGCTAAATTCTCATTGATCCCATGTGAGATTAGCCATTCAACTATTTTTGTATCCATATGAGTAAATATTTTATTCCTGCAAATGCATCCACTGCAGCCTGCTGCGGGCTCAGCTAGCGCAATAAAAGTAATCAAAAAAAGGATCGAAGAATGGAATGATGGAATAATAGAAGATTGAAAAAAGATAGAAGAAGCCACGAATGCACGGATGGAAGACTAATACACGAATAAAAGAAGAACTAAATATAATAATTATACTTAAAAAAGGCTATTATTTTTCATCCTCTTGCCTGCTAATGCTCTAAAGAGCCTGCCTAGCAAGAGATTAGTAAGAGGCAGTATTTATACCTCTAAAAAACGTTCATTAGAAGTCAAAAGAGAAGCCTGGGTAGTTTTGTTTGATATGTGTAAAACAAAAAAATCATAACCCGGTTCCTTGCCAGGTTACGATTATATTTATTTAATACTATTCTCCATTTTTCAGCTTCCTGGCAAGGAAAAAGTAAAGCACCAGGCCTGCTCCTGCAAATATAAAAATCATGGAGGGATAGGCAACTCCTTCCATAATAACTGTTGTTGCAGTTAAAATTGCGGCAACCAGAACCCCCAGCCCTGCACCAATAAGAAACATACCTGCCGACAGAGCAAAATTCCCCCAATAAATCTTCTTTCCGGTTTTGAACATTGAGGCATCTGCACCCTTATCAATCAAGGCAATCCTTTCTTTATGCCTTGTTGAGAAATACATATAAAGGATTCCGAAAAATGTAGCGAAAATAACGAGTACTATAAAAAAATCTTCCATAATTAAAGTGTTTTAATTGAACATTTTATTAATCAAAGTTTATTATTTGTTTGTGTTTGCCCTTTTGACGCAAATATTGGGAAGTGGTTACAAATTATTCATATTTTGTTTAAAAAATGACCTGTCAGGGTACAAAGGACCTGACAGAGTCGTTAAGAAGAAACATCTCTTCCAGGTCCTCCACATGCTTAAAGGTTTAAAAGCTATTAAACATGATAGTTACGTCTTGAATAATAGCATATTGTAGAACATATTTAGTAAATTGTTGAAGATTTGTAACCAGTTTTATAGACTTGCGTCTTAAGAGTAATGAGCAGGGAAGATGATAATTTTTTCGTTGAGGAAGTGCTTTCCGGAAAAACCCGGGCATACGCTGAACTGGTAAACCGGCACAAGGATATGGTATTTACTATTGCCATCGGATTGTTGCACATAAGGGAGGAAGCTGAAGAAGTTTCACAGGATGTATTCTTAAAGGCTTATCAGGCATTAAATAAATTCAAAAAGCAGGCTAAATTCTCAACCTGGATATACAGGATAGCATACAACGAGTGTATTTCAAGCTTAAGAAAAAAGAAGCTCAATCAAGTTTCACTGGATGAGAACAAAATGAATTTTTCTGACAGTTTGTTTACTGAAGACAATGATGGGAATGAAGATGAAAAGCACAGAATGCTACGGGAGGTACTTATGGATCTGCCCAAAGAGGACAAAACGATAATATTACTTTACTATTTTGAAAGCCTGAGCATTGGTGAAATATCTGTGATTACTTCCTTAAGCAAGTCCAATATTAAAATACGTTTGTTTAGAATAAGAAATAAAATGCATGAAAGATTGAGCAAAAGCTTTAAATTGACAATGATAGAAAACTAATTTATTATATGATGGTCGATAAATATACAAAGCAGGATGAACAGATTCGGGAAGTCTTTTCCGAAATCGGTAAAATGACTCCAAAAGAAGATTTTACCATGAATGTGATGAATAAGATTGAAAAGGAATTAATTCCCATACATATTCAATATACTCCAATAATCAGCAAAAGTGGCTGGGCATTTATTGCGACTCTTGTTTTAGGCTTATTCGTTTTTGTATTTTATATGTCCCCGGAGAGTAGCGGCATTCTTTCAGGTTTATCTTTCCAGATAGATTTGAGTCTATTCAGTAATTTTATTCACTTACTCTTTACTCAAATAACTGAATTTTTATTCTCTTCAGAAATAGTGTTGTCCCTGGTTGCAATAGCAGTATTGGGCCTCATCAATTTTGTGATATTCCAAAAGATTAATCTTGTAGAAGCTTGACTTGATACTAGTCAATAAGGCCCATCATTGCTTTCACAAGGTTTTGGGCTCCTTCTCCAATTTCAACAATATTTGCATCAAGCATATAGCAAGGAGTAGTAACCAGCTTAAGCTTTGAATCTATGGTAACTTCTCCATGCCTGGTAAGCTGATGGTGTGCACCCATGACTTCTATGGCATCTGCAGTGCTCTTATCCTGACCTATTGTCAAATCAACTTCACCCAGCACTTTTGCCAGAATAACCGGGGCAATACACAAAGCTCCAATAGTTTTTTTTGCCTTTACCATAGCCTCAATGGCATTTTTGACATCTTGATTTACCTTGCAATCGGGTCCGTCGAAAGCAAAGCTTGATAGATTTTTTGCAGCTCCAAATCCTCCGGGGAAGAGGAGGGCATCAAATTCGGCAGCATCAAATTCATGAAGTGCCCTGATTTTACCCCTGGCAATTCTTGCCGATTCTATCAAAACATTTCTGCTTTCACTCATTTCTTCGCCAGTGATGTGGTTAATAACATGATGTTGAGGGATATCTGGAGCAAAAATTTCATATGTTCCACCATTTTTTACAATAACATACAAGCTGAGAGTAGCTTCATGAATTTCGGCACCGTCAAAAACTCCACTTCCGGAGAGGACAACAGCAAATTTCTTAATTCTTACCATGATAGATTATTTGTTTATATTACCTCTCTAAGATATCTAATTTTCACAAGCTTTCCACATTCGTTATGGAAAATTTGAAGCGTACATTCATAGCTATTCCTTTTGAGCCAGACCCGGGATTTTCAGTTTTCCTGAAAAGGATGCAGGAAGAGTTTGAAAATGAAAAAATAAGATGGGTCCCGGAAAGGAATATGCATTTCACTCTTGCATTTATTGGCTCAACACCTGAAGATCTTGAAGTTTTGGTACATAAAGCAATATCAAGAACAACAAAGGAATGTGAAACTTTTAATCTTAATTTACAGGGACTCGGAATCTTTCCATCACCACAAAAGCCAAAAGTACTATGGCTAGGGATATGGAAGGCTGAGAAACTGATTCATCTGAGAGAAACTCTGGCCATGAATCTCAAAGAATATGGAGTGTCCTTTGAATCTGAAAAGAGATTTATTCCTCATCTTAGCATTGCAAGAATGAAGTGGCTTAAAAGGAAAGAAGCCATGACTGCAAAACTAGAGCAGTATAAGAATCAACATTTTCAGGATTTCAAGGTAAAGAGAGTGTATTATTATGAAAGCATACTAGAAGCCAGGGGCCCGGTTTACAAAAGCCTGGGTGAGTATTTGCTGAAGTCTTGAACGGCTGAATATGGAGTTGATGAAGAGAGCCACTAATGCACTAATGAAAGACGAATGCACTGATTAACTTCTGGTTATTTCCCTCTGGCTCCAAGTATAGTAAGTACTGTGTAGGTGATAATTTTCAAGTCTGCATATAAAGACATATCTTCAATATAGATCAGATCATAACTCAATCTCTCAACCATTTGATCTACATTTTCAGCATATCCATATTTTACCTGACCCCAGGATGTAATTCCGGGCTTTATTTTTTGCAAATGGATATAATACGGGGCTTTTTTTAAGATTTGGTCAATGAAAAATTTTCTTTCTGGACGTGGGCCTACCAGTGACATTTCACCCTTAAGGACATTCACAAAATTTGGTATTTCATCAATTCTGAATTTTCTCATGAATCTTCCTATCCTGGTTATCCTGGGATCGTTCCGTGAAGATAGACTTGGCCCAAATTCTTCAGATTCATGATACATGGTCCTGAATTTATAAAGATTAAATGGTTTGCCATATTTCCCGATTCTTTCCTGAGTAAAAATAACAGGACCACGTGAGCCAATTTTAATTACAAGGGCTAACAGTAGGTTTAGAGGAAGTGTGAGGATTAAAGCAAACAGGGCAACTATCAGATCCATAGTTTGTTTTATAGCCTCCTGCCAGGCAGGTATAAGTTCGTTTGAAATTTCAATTAAAGGAGTGCCATAAACAGATGACATCTTTACCTGTCCTGATAAAATATTATAAAGACTCGGGATAATTTTGATGATGATTTTTCTTTCTTTGAGCTTGTTGATTATATCACCCATCAAATCATAGTCATTTGATTCTACTGCAAGTATTGCCTCCTCAACCTTATTTTGTTCTATGATCGTGGAAACGTCTTTCATGTAGCCGAGCATGGGAATGAAATTTTCCAGCTGCTTTACAGGAAGAGGATTTACACAAATAAAACCAAGAATTTTATTTCCCGAAGTTTTTTTGCCTGATGTTAGCTTATGGTAAACTTCTGTTGCTTTTCCATTTCCTCCTATGATGATAGTATTGAACCCTATTTCCCCGGAAAAAATGAGATAATTTGTACGTGAAGTAATTATAAACCTTGGTATATAAGTAAGAATAAAGTGTAAGCCAAGGAGTATTGAAAAAGAAAGATAATAACTTTTATAGCTGATAATTGTGTCATCCAGGATTAAAGTGAAGAACAGGATCAATGTTCCTGTAAGAGAAACCCTAAAGGTCATACCCAATTCATGGAGACGGGACTTCCTGTATGGATATTTGTAATAACCGGACAAATAATGAAGAATAATCCAGAACACAGCTATCCCAAACAAACTGATCCAAAATTTCAGGTCGAGATTTACCGAAACTTCAAAACCGAATTTTGGAGATTCAATTAATCCTTTTCTGAGTATAAATAAAAGAAACCAGCTAATGCAAGCTGCAAGAAAATCTGAACTCAGGTATTTTAATCTTTGTACTTTTCTATTCATTCGAAATCCAAGGCTTTGGATTCGGCCAATATAAACAGCCGGTTTAAGCAAGCGCAATTTAATTAATTACTTAGTCTTTTGTACGATTTTCGTAAAATAATTCAAGTTCTAAATTGGGCTGCTAAAAGACCGGAACTCCTTTGGCTTGTTCTAATTTAAGATATATTTCTTTAGCCAGCGAAAAGGCCCTGAAAGAATCTTCAAAACATATATATTTTCCTGATCGAACAGTTAAAAGATCAAGGAAATTAAGGATTGCGTCTGACGAGTCTTGTGTAATATCAGGGTTCCCGGGATTTTCAAAGGACAACATCCCTGCTTCTCCATCAACAATTTCTTTGGAATCATCCTGGCCGGGAGTAAGAACCCTTGTGTGATTTGTTAGAAAATCGAGAATGATCTGTTTGTCAGCCTGGTAGAGTGTGGCTGTATGACGATTAGAATTATTATTAATATTGTAATTTATAGCTGTTGTAGACCCATTATCAAACTCAAGATGAATATGGAAGAAACTGATGCAGTTCCTGGTATTTCTAATACCATTGACATGAGACTTAATAATATTACCTCCAATTATGGAGGAAATGAATTGGATATCAGAAAATAACATCCTTAAAGTTTCAGAACTGTTTACTTCCGGTTTTTGGAATCCTCTTTCAATCTCAATATGCTTTGTTTGGTCTGAATCTTTTGAATTATGCTTTAAAAAGGGATGATTAAATAAATCATTCTTAATATATACCAGTACACCAGCTTCATCTGCAAGTTTTACGAGATTATTGTATTCATGATCTGAGAGTTCGGGTGAACGATCCAGATAGATATGTCTGGATTTTTTCAAAGCTAATGTAGTTTTTTCCTGATCAAGTGGAGTTTCTCCGAGGAAAAGAATGGCATCTGATTTATTCAGCAAGGAATTAAAAGAAAGCCTTGAGGGTATGTTGGTTACAACCCTTGTTTGAGTATCTGTATTTTCCTTTCCGATAAAGCATATTCCGGAAACTTCAAAAAGATTATTAAGACTGTCCTGGGGAAAATTGTTTTTTGATGAAATTTCATCAGTTAAAACACCAAATTTTATCATACTTTTGCAGTGTTTTAAGCAAAAATAATGCAATTTTAGGGATCAAAAATCCTTTTTCCAATCATTTTATTAACCTTAAATTGTTGATAACCTGAGTTTTTTTAAAAATGAAGTTTGAAGATACATTTAAACACAAGGGCTTAAGGCAGAAGCTGGTTGATGGAATAATGCTAAAAGGGGTCAGGAATGAAGACGTTTTAAAGGCTTTGTTGAAAGTTCCAAGGCATTACTTTATGGATTCTGGTTTTGTGAGTTTTGCCTATAAAGATCAGGCTTTCCCAATAGGGGAGGACCAAACCATTTCTCAACCTTACACGGTAGCCTTCCAAACCGAGTTGCTGGATGTGAGAAAACATGATAAAGTATTGGAAATTGGTACCGGATCGGGTTACCAGGCTGCAGTCTTGCTTGAATTGGGCGTTCGTGTATTTACCATAGAAAGGCAAAGAAAATTGTTTCTAAAAACCCAGGCACTTTTACCATTGATTCATTATAAACCCAGATTTTTTTACGGGGACGGATATAAAGGCCTTCCTGCTTTTGCCCCTTTTGACAGAATATTAATTACTGCAGCAGCTCCTGAAATTCCGGTGGAATTGCTACAACAGTTAAAAGTTGGTGGAAAAATGGTGATCCCCAAAGGAGGGGCTATGAATCAGGATATGATACTGCTTGAAAAAACCGGGGAAGATGAATATAAAGAGAGTAAACATGGCCTTTTTGTTTTTGTTCCAATGTTGAATGGGACAAGTAATGGGAATAACTCCTGAATCTTTTTTGCTTTTATATACCTTAAAGCTTGTTTTGCTTTGTTTAATTACTGATTAATAGATAAAAATTATTCAATCAGTTTTAATAAACATACTAATATGACTGAAATCCAAGAGTTTGTTTTTAATCCTTTCCAGGAGAATACATATATACTGTTTGATGAAACGAAAGAGTGTATAATAATTGACCCGGGATGCTCCACAAATCAGGAAGAGGAAGCTATAAAATCATTTCTGAAAAGGAAAGAATTGAATTTAGTTAAGATGCTGTTCACACATGGGCATCTGGATCATGTATGCGGTGCAGCATTTATTCATGATGAATTCGGTCTTTTGCCTCAGTGTCATTCCCTGGACAGGTATTTGCTTGAACAAGTTGTAGCACAGGGAAGGAGCTATGGATTCGAACTTCAGGCGCCTCCAGCACCTGGTAAGTTCCTTAATGAAGGAGATCAAATAAGTTTTGGGAACTCATTCTTGAAAGTACTTCATACACCCGGGCATTCACCTGGCCATATTGTTTTGTACAATGAAGCACAGGAATTCATAATTACGGGAGATGTTCTATTCCAGGGGAGTATTGGTCGTACCGACCTTCACGGAGGAGATTATGATACCCTTATCCACAGCATCCAAAGCAAAATCTTACCTCTGCCCGATGAAACAAACGTCTACTCTGGTCATGGACCCTCTACCACTGTGGGAATTGAAAAGTTGTCAAATCCCTATTTAAGCTGATACAGTTGGTTGCTGGCTCCTGATTACGATCATTTTTAGTATGTGAAAAATCATATTTATACAAGCTTAGCTTACTTATTTTTGGACAGTTAAGTTAGGCGTTTGGTAATTATAATAAAGAATAATACTATGGCTTTTGATTTATTTGTTGATAGACATATTGGCCCAAGGGAAGAGGAGGTGAAGAAAATGTTGGAAAAATGTGGGGTATCCTCAGTGGAGGAACTGATTGATAAAACCATTCCGGAAACCATAAGGTTGCCTGAACCTCTTTCACTCAAGGATGGAATAAGTGAGTATGAATATCTTGGGAAGATCAGGGGAATTGCATCCAAAAATAAAATTTATAATACCTATATAGGACAGGGTTATTACAATACCATATTACCTTCTGTTATTTTAAGAAATATTTTGGAAAATCCATCCTGGTACACTTCATATACTCCCTACCAGGCTGAAGTTTCACAGGGCCGCCTTGAAGCACTCCTGAATTTTCAAACTATGGTAATTGACCTTACGGGGATGGAAGTTACGAATGCCTCTCTCCTTGATGAAGCAACCGCTGCAGCCGAAGCAATGCTGATGGCATACCGGTCAAGATCACGTTATGCTGTAAAAGCAGAAGCTAAAAAGTTTTTTATTGACAAGAATGTTTTTTCTCAAACCATTGAAGTGATACAGTCAAGAGCTGAGCCTTTGGGAGTTGAACTGATAATTTCCTCATATAAGGATTTTGTCTTCGATGAGAAAGTATTTGGGGCTTTAGTACAATTTCCAAATGGTGATGGAAATGTGGAAGACTACAGGGAATTTGCCGCCAGTGCCAGGGAAAATGGTTCCATGATGGTGGTTGCAGCTGATCTGCTTAGCCTGACTCTGTTAATTCCTCCTGGAGAATGGGGTGCAGATGTGGTTGTGGGATCTACTCAGAGATTTGGAATTCCCATGGGATTTGGAGGACCTCATGCGGCATATTTTGCAACATATGAGAAGTATAAAAGAAATATTCCGGGAAGAATTATCGGGGTATCTGTAGATGCTCAGGGGAATCGTGCTTTAAGAATGGCATTACAAACCAGAGAGCAGCATATCAAAAGAGAACGTGCATCTTCCAATATCTGTACAGCCCAGGCACTGCTGGCCACAATGGCAGGAATGTATGCGGTGTACCATGGTGCTGAAGGACTAAAAAGAATTGCCACACACATTCATGAGATGGCTGTGGAACTGGAAGGGAATCTGGTAAAATTGGGATATCAACAGTTAAATTCTAACTTGTTTGATACTTTGAAAATTGTTCTGCCCCGGGAATATTCAACTGATAGATTAAGGGAAATTGCCCTTGAAAGCAAGGTGAATCTGAATTACATTGATGACAAAACAGTGGGTCTGAGCCTGGATGAAACCTGCTCAAGTGCTGATGTGGATTTACTAACCAGGATTTTTTCCACACTGGCAAAAAAAGACAATTTGGAATTTATTACCCCTTCATCTGAGTATCGTTTTGAAAGTAAGTTTCTTAGAACCTCAGATTTTCTAACCGGGAATGTGTTTTATGCATACCGGTCTGAGACGGAACTCATGAGGTATATAAAAAAGCTGGAGAGAAAGGATATTTCACTTACTGATTCTATGATATCCCTTGGTTCCTGCACCATGAAACTTAACGCAGCAGTTGAAATGCTTCCGCTTAGTTGGCCTGAGTTTGGTAATCTTCATCCTTTTGTTCCCAAAGATCAGGCTGCCGGATACCATCAATTGTTAGAGGAGCTGGAAGAGGACCTGAAAGTAATTACTGGGTTTGATGCGGTTTCGTTTCAACCAAATTCAGGAGCTGCTGGTGAATATGCAGGACTTTCTGTTATTCATGCATGGCACAGGAGCAGGGGGCAGGTAAATAGGAATATTGTATTGATCCCGGCGTCTGCTCATGGAACCAATCCTGCAAGTGCTGTTATGGCAGGGATGGACGTTGTAGTTGTTAATTGTGATGAGAATGGAGATACTGACATTGATAACCTCAGGTCTTTAGCGGAGCAGCATAAAGATAATCTTGCTGCATTTATGGTTACTTATCCTTCAACACATGGAGTTTTTGAAGAGGAGATCCGTGAAATGGTTGATATCATTCACAGCAATGGTGGACAAATCTATATGGATGGTGCTAATATGAATGCTCAGATTGGATTTACAAATCCGGCATTTATTGGGGCGGATGTTTGTCATTTAAATCTGCATAAAACTTTTGCTATTCCTCATGGAGGGGGAGGCCCGGGAATGGGTCCCATTGCTGTAGCCGGTCATCTTGCTGAGTTTCTGCCGGGTCATCCACAGGTAAAAACAGGTGGAGAGAAAAGTATAAAAGCCCTGTCTGCAGCACCCTGGGGGAGTGCCAGTATCCTTCCTATTTCCCATGCATATATAAAAATGCTGGGAGGGAAGGGCCTTACAAGAGCTACATCCATGGCAATATTAAATGCAAATTACCTTTCCATATCTTTGGATAAACATTTTGATATCCTTTATACCGGGAAGAACGGATTTGTTGGGCACGAAATGATTATGGATTGCAGGAAGTTTAAAGCTGATAGTGGAATTACCGAATTGGATATTGCCAAAAGACTTATGGATTATGGTTTTCATGCACCAACTCTTTCTTTCCCGGTTCATGGCACATTGATGGTGGAACCTACGGAAAGTGAATCCTTACAGGAACTTGACAGGTTTGTAGAAGCCATGGAAAGCATTTACCTGGAGATTATGGATATTTCTGAAAAACGGGCCGATCCCCAGGATAATGCTCTTAAAAATGCTCCACATACTGATAAGGTAATAGCTTCTGATAGTTGGACTCATGCCTACTCAAGAGAAATGGCAGCCTTTCCGTTGAATTGGATTCGAGATAACAAATTCTGGCCACCAGTAGCAAGAGTTGATGATGCTTATGGTGATAGAAACCTGGTTTGCACCTGTGAACCTGTTGAATCATACAGAAAGGAAGAGTGAAGATTTCTCGCAGATGTCGCAGATTTACGCAGAAAGCAATAAATACACTATTCCGCTTTTTTACCAAGCCTTAATATCGCATCCTGGATACTGAGATCGAGAATCTCATACAGATCACGTCCATATGCCCTGATCTGTTGAGGAATAATGCTGTTTTGACTCATGCCGGGAACAGTGTTTATTTCCAGGAAATATGGTGTATTTCGTGAGATTATATAATCAATCCGAACAATACCATGGCATCCAAGCTTATCATATATTTTTGACGAAAGCTTTATGCTCTGCTGTACAAGGTTGTTAGAGATCCTGGCAGGTGTAATTTCTTCAGCCTGGCCATCAGTGTACTTTGCCTCGAAATCAAAAAATTCATTCTTACTAACAATCTCGGTTAAGGGGAAAATGTGACTTTCCCCGGAAGCTATAATAAGTCCACATGAAATCTCGGTGCCATTTATAAATTCTTCAATAATCACTTCGTCATCTTCAGTAAAAGCCTTAAAAATAGCTGTTTGTAAGCCATCTTCATGGCTTACTTTCGAAATTCCAAAACTGGATCCACTATTATTTGGCTTAACAAAATACGGCAACTTGATTTTTTTCTTGATTTCTTTCAAGTCAATTTGTTCATCTTTCCGAACAATCATACTTTTAGCAACAGGAATCCCAAATTCTTTCAGAAAACTCTTACAGGCAAACTTGTTAAAACTTAATGCTGAACAAAAAACTCCACAACTGGTGTAGGGAATTCCTATAAGGTCAAAATAAGATTGAAGCCTGCCATCTTCCCCGGGTATCCCATGGATGGCCATTAAAACACAATCAAAACGAATTTGCTGCCCTTCATAAATGAAAGAGAAGTCGTTCTTATCTACGCCTATTTGTTTTTGATTTACCTGAGCCTTCCAGTTATTACCCCTGATCTGTACAATGTAAGCTTCATATTTGTCAGTATCCAAAACCTTTAATAGTTCAGCTGCACTTTGAATGGATATTTCATATTCTGAAGAATCCCCGCCGGCAACAATAGCTATTTTTTGTCTCATATAATCCAGTAAATTAATTATTAAGATTAATAATGATTTTATTTTAACGTGAGTTCGATGTAAGAAAACCCATAGCTTTTAATAACATCCAGATAATCAATAAGCCCTGGCTTTAGCCTGGGGAAGTTTAATTGTACTAAAAAGAGAAATTTAAATAATTTTGTAAATTATTACCAAATTACAAAATTATTTAAATTTCATATGCTATTATATTTGTTTA
>DAOWNN010000211.1 GCA_030642585.1 Bacteroidota bacterium
ACAGGAAAACATCATTTTGGGACAACTGGAATTATGGCCCAACTTTTAATAAATGAAGGCGTGAAGGTAGAAGATGACAGAATAGTGAATTTTAAGACCTGCTTCTGGGATCCCAATAAGGAGCTTTAGAGCATCCAAATCAATTAAAATAATATTATATTTGTGCCTTAATTTAAATCAATGAGACTCAAATTTCATGTGCGAAGTACCTTGAAATTTGCAAGTCGAATTGATCCCGAAAAGGCAAAGTCTTATTCGGGATCTCATCGGGTTATACCTTGCTTGCCGGAAGGTTCCCTGCTTTTTGAGGCGATAAATACATGAAATGATTCTGAAAGACCCACTGCTTATGGTGGGTAGTTTTAATTAAACTAAATACGGGAAATGGCATATACAAGTACAGAAGTTCTAAATGCATTAAAAGGAGTAAAACATCCTGAAAAAAATGCAGATCTGGTTTCATTAAACATGGTTGAAGATGTTCAGATTGAAGGAGAAAAAATTAGTTTTATTCTGGTTTTTCCGGGAGCTAATGATCCTTTTGTGAATTCTCTTAAAAAGGCCTGTGTGCAGGCTATAAAGAAGCATTTGGGAGATTCGGCTCAGGTGGAAGGAAATATAGAGCACAAATTTGCGGTAGTAAAAAAAGAGAGAGAAATTTTACCCGGAGTTAAAAATATAATTGCTATTGCCTCAGGAAAAGGTGGGGTTGGTAAATCAACAATTGCTTCCAATCTGTCAGTTTCCATTGCTAAACTTGGTTATAAAGTAGGCTTGATTGATGCTGATATTTTTGGACCTTCAATGCCTAAAATGTTTGGAGTCGAGAGCGAAAGGCCAATTGTTACAAAGGTAGATGGAGTTGATATGATCATTCCGGTAGAAAAGTATGGAGTGAAAATGCTTTCTATTGGGTTTTTTGTCAATCCTGATGATGCATTAGTCTGGAGAGGACCGATGGCTACTAATGCTTTGAAGCAACTAATTAACCAGGGAGAATGGGGAGAATTAGACTATTTGCTCATTGACCTGCCTCCGGGAACCAGCGATATCCATCTTACAATGGTGCAGGAAGTTCCAGTAACCGGAGCAGTCATCGTAAGCACCCCTCAGGAGGTGGCTCTGGCAGATGTGGTAAAGGGAATATCTATGTTTAAAGGAGATGGTATTAACGTACCGGTACTTGGCCTTATTGAAAATATGGCCTGGTTTACACCTGAGGAATTACCTGATAATAAATACTATATATTTGGAAAAGGAGGTTGTGAAAAACTCGCAGTAAAATTTAATTTACCACTCCTGCAACAAATTCCGATTGTACAGAATATACGGGAAGATAGTGACCAGGGAACTCCTTCTGCATTGAATACCGATAGTTCTATTGGAATGGCATTTAAAGAATTGGCCGAAAAGCTTGTTGTGGAAGTGGAGAAAAGAAATGCCACAGCAGATCCGACTAAACGCGTAGAAATAAAAAGTAACACCCAGTTTAAAGAGTATAAGCCAAATAATGATTAGAAAACATGACCCAATCTGAAAATCTATCTCTGAAAGAAAGAGTTCTCCATTCTATTGATAAAATCCGACCCTATTTGCTAACTGATGGTGGAGATATTGAATTGGTGGATATTCAAGATGAAAGCATTGTGAATATTCGCCTGATTGGTGCTTGTGGAGATTGTCAGTATTCTCATCAAACAATGGCAGGAGTGGCAGAAGCAATTAAAAAAGACTCTACGGAAATTCTTCAGGTGAATTTGGTCTTATAATACTTACTCTTTGACTTTTGACCTTAGACTTTCGACTTTATTCCTTTATCTTTATATAAGCAATTTCCTTACCTTGTCGCTTATAAAATTCATATTTCAAATACTAACTTCCCAATTTCATTGTTTATTTGATAGAAAACCATAAAAACTTGAAATTATCTCGTTTTCAATATTGTTATTTTGCCTTTATCTGGATTCTCCTGCTTGTGTCTTCTTGTTCGGTGGAAAAGAATACAGGCATGTCAAGAAATTATCACAATCTGGTTTCCAGGTATAACATATATTTTAATGGGAATGAAAGTTATAAAAAGGGTATAAAAAAAATTGACCGTCAGTATAAGGATGATTTTTCAAAAGTTCTACCTGTATTTAAATTTGGTAATAAAGATATTGCCAATTCCATTGCATCTGATATGGATAGGGTAATTACTAAGGCATCTAAGGTGATAACACTTCACTCAATAACAGCCAAACCCGACACAAAAGGAAAAGAATTGTCTGAAAAAGACAAGGAGTTTTATGACCAGTCAGAGTTTAATAATTGGGTGGACGATAGTTATCTTCTGATGGGGAAAGCGCAAACCCTGAAACATGATTATTTTCTTGCAATTAAAACCTTTACCTACCTGAACAAGGAAGCCCAGGGAAAATTAGTGATGTATGAATCATTTGTTTGGCTTTCTTATGTTTACAATCAGCTGGAAGAATTTGAAAAATCAGGAAAAATTCTTGTTGAATTAAGTGAAGATCCTGAATTTCCTGATGAATTGAATTTTTTATTTTTTGCTGTTTATGCCGACTATTATCTGAAACAGGAAATTTACACTCAGGCCCTGGAAATGGTCGGACAAGCACTGAGTTTTGAAAAAAGCAAAAAAAGAAAATACCGGTTGACCTACATTCTGGCACAGGTTCATGAAAAAAACGGGAATGAACAGGAAGCATATAAATTGTATGAAAAAGTGGTTCGAATGAACCCTCCTTATGATATGACATTCAATGCCAGGATCAGACAGGCAGAATCATTTGACGTGACCAGCGAGAATGTGTCGGAAATAAAAAAGATCCTTCGAAAAATGTTGAGAGATGAGAAAAATGTTGAATTTCAAGATCAAATTTATTATGCCTTCGGACAAATTGCACTGAAAGAGCAGAAAAGAGATGAAGCCATTGAATTTTTTCAAAAATCGGCAAGGACAAGTATACAAAATAATAAACAAAAGGGCATTTCTTACCTCACAATTGCAGATTTACATTTTGTTTCTGATGAATATGTTCCGGCCCAGGCCTATTATGATAGCGCATTGATGAATTTAAATTCTGAATATCCGGGTTTTGAAATCATTGCAGGTAAAGCAGCCAATCTCACCCAGCTGGTTGGAAATATTAATATCATTGAGCGGGAGGATAGTTTGCAAATGCTGGCTGCAATGACCTCAACAAACCGAATTGCATTCATCGACCAAATAATTGCAGATCTTAGGGAAGAGGAAAGAAAACGGCTCGAGAAAGAAGCTGAAGGGCCCTACAACCAATCGGATTACTACGAAGGCGAAAGACGAATAAATCAACAATTAAATCAATCAGGGAAGTGGTATTTTTATAATCCTGCTGTGGTTGATTTCGGGCGAAATGAATTTAAGAAGAAGTGGGGGAACAGAGAACTGGGTGATAACTGGCGAAGGAAGAACAAGTCGGTTTCAGAAATGAATATAACCGAAATTATTGAAGGAGAAGAAGGTTTTAATCCAGATATGCAACCGGAGAAAGAAGAGGATAAATACAAGCGTGATTATTACCTGAAACCAATTCCTCTGACAGATTCTCTAATAATGATCTCAAACAAAAAGATAGAGAATGCAATGTTTGCAAAGGCAAGTGTATACATGAGTGATTTGAAAGATTATCCAAGAGCCATACATAGTTTGGAAGAACTAATAAAGAGATATCCAAATACCGATCACCTGTTATCATCTTACTATTACCTGTACGATTTGAACAATAAATCAGGCAAGCAGGGCATGTCTGAATATTACAAAAGTCAAATCCTTGAAAAATTCCCTCAAAGTGAGTTTGCCCAGGTTTTGGGGGATCCCGATTACTTAAGAAAAAGGAATGAAAAAGAGATGGAGGTTTATCGCCTGTATGAACAAGTTTATGTTGCTTACTTAAATGACCAGTATGATTATGTGATCAGGGAATGTGATCTGGCATTCAAAATTTATCCCAATCATGAATTATTACCAAAATTCAGATTGCTTAAAGCCTATGCAATAGGGGGTGTAACTGATATCCGTACATTTAAAATGGCTTTACTGGAAGTGGTTGAATTTTCACCCGATGGAGAAGAAAAAAATCGCGCTAATGAATTAATAGTCCATTTTAATACAATAGTGCCGGAGCTGAAAGCAGAAGATGAGCAAATAGAAAGTAAACAAATTTATCAATTCTTACCTGAGGAATCTCATATTGTAGTTCTGGTTATTGTTAAAGGCAGGGTAGATATGAACCAATTGATATTTGACCTGATAAATTTCAATTTTGACAAATATCCCCAAACCGAGTTTTCCACTGAAAAACAAACAATGGACAATGGAATTCGCCTGGTTACCATAAAAGGAACCGGGAATGCTGAAGGAGCAATGACATATTATAATGCTCTCTTGAAAGAAAATACTGTTGCTGAAGATCTGAAATTGGCAGAACATAAAATATTTATTATTTCAGAAACAAACTTTGATGTTTTTCTCAAGCACGGAGAGCTGTCAGTTTATGAGATTTTTTTCAAGGCGAATTATGATTCAATATCTGCTCCTGAATTAGAAGCAATGTTAAGATGAAAACAATCTTAATAATACTATTTTTCAGTATCCCTGTCTTTGGGAGTTCACAAAATTATTATCCATTTCCGGATTCTAATGCGATCTGGAACCATTATTTTGAAACTGGTGAAAGCAAAACCTACAATAATACCTCTATGTATTATAGTTATGGATTAATGGGCGACACAACAATAAACTCAGTAAAGTATTCAAAATTGTATGAATTTAACGATACTGTATTTACCTTATATGCAGAATATTTAGGAGGTTTCCGCGAAGATACTTTAAGAAAAGTTTATTATACCGGGAAAGACTTTTGGGGAGCT
>DAOWNN010000195.1 GCA_030642585.1 Bacteroidota bacterium
AGTTTTTAAGAAGATCTTCTACTTATACTATGATGGCTTCAGAACTATGACCTTTGGAAGAACCCTGTGGGTTATTATTCTTATAAAATTATTTATCATGTTCGCCATTCTAAAGCTCTTTTTCTTTCCGGATATATTAAAATCGAAATTTACCAGCGATGAGGAAAGGGGAGATTATGTAATAGAACAACTTACAAATCAGAAATTAAACAGTAATGATTGAAAATGTAGACATGTCATTAGTAGATTGGTCGAGGGCACAATTTGCTCTTACGGCTCTTTACCACTGGCTCTTTGTGCCTCTTACCCTGGGGCTTTCCTTTATTATTGCAATAATGGAGTCGATATATGTGAGAACCGGGGATGAATTCTGGAAAAAGACTACCAAATTCTGGATGAACATCTTCGGAATTAATTTTGCTATCGGGGTGGCTACAGGAATTATCCTGGAGTTTGAATTTGGAACTAACTGGTCAAATTATTCATGGTTTGTTGGGGATATCTTTGGTGCTCCCCTTGCTATTGAAGGAATCATGGCTTTTTTCCTGGAATCTACCTTTATTGCAGTTATGTTTTTCGGGTGGAATAAAGTGAGTAAAAAATTCCATCTTCTTTCTACATGGCTTGTTGCTGTTGGTTCAAATTTGTCGGCAATATGGATTCTTGTTGCAAATGCATGGATGCAAAATCCGGTAGGGATGAAGTTTAATCCAGATACTGCAAGGAATGAGATGGTGAATTTTTGGGAAGTATTGCTTTCACCAACTGCGGTAAATAAATTTTTACATACTGTTTCCCAGGGCTATGTGCTTGCCGCCCTGGTTGTGATTGGAATTAGTTCCTGGTACTTAATCAAGAACAGAAACCTGATGTTTGCTAAGAAAAGCATCATTGTGGCTGCAGCATTTGGATTGGTTGCCGCGGTGAATATGATTGGTTCCGGAGATAATTCAGCCCGTGATGTGGCCAGAACCCAACCTATGAAATTTGCAGCTATGGAGGCTCTTTACGAGGGACGGGAAAATGCCCCACTGGTTGCGGTTGGAACTCTTTCTGGCAAAGAACAAGCAGAGTACAGGAAGAAAGATTTTATTTTTAAAATCGAAATCCCCAGCGCCTTATCTTATATGGTGCACCTTTCTCCCGATGGATTTATACCAGGAATCATGGATCTTATCGATGGGAATGAAGAAAGAGGAATACTTTCTTTCAGTGAGAAAGCTGACCGGGGTGCAGTTGCTATTGAAACCTTAAGGGAATTGAAAGAAGCAAAAGGGAAAGATGAACCCAGATATACTGAACTCAGACAAAAATTTGATGATCCTGATTGGGTGGAAAACTATTTTCAATATTTTGGTTATGGTTATTATAAGGGAATGAATCCCATATCCATTATCCCAAGTGTTTCATTAAGTTTCTATTCATTTCACCTGATGGTAGGTCTGGGCTTTCTGTTCATAATTTTCCTTGCAGTAGTTTTGTTCTTTAGTGTTGATAACAAATTGCATAATAAAAAATGGCTGTTGAGGCTTGGAATCATTATGGTGCCTCTGGCCTATATTGCTACTGAAGCAGGTTGGATTGTAGCTGAAGTTGGAAGACAACCCTGGGTTATTCAGGATATGCTACCTACTGTAGCTGCTGTATCTCAAATCAATGTGAGCTCTGTGCAAATCACCTTCTGGCTTTTTGCACTCCTCTTCACGGCACTCCTCATAGCCGAATTGAAGATTATGTTTAAGCAAATAAAAACAGGACCTAAAGAAGGAGGAAATTAAAATGTTACTGGATATATCTTACTTATTTTTACAACAATACTGGTGGATCATCATATCTGTACTGGCAGGGGCTCTTGTGTTTCTTTTGTTTGTGCAGGGAGGACAAACCCTGATATATACACTGGGGAAATCTGAAATTGAAAGAACCATGATAGTTAATGCCCTGGGAAGAAAGTGGGAATTTACTTTTTCAACCCTGGTTACTTTCGGGGGTGCTTTCTTTGCTTCTTTTCCCCTGTTTTATGCAACTAGTTTTGGAGGGGCATACTGGGTATGGATGGCTATTTTATTCTGCTTTATAGTACAGGCAGTGTCCTATGAATTCAGGTCAAAACCAAATAATTTTCTAGGCAAAAGAACCTATGATGCTTTCTTGTTTTTCAATGGTGCTCTTGGGCCGTTTCTCCTGGGAGTTATTGTAGCTACATTATTTACAGGATCACAATTTTCAGTAAATGCCATGAACCTTTCCCGGTGGGAAACCCCATATTACGGATTGGAAGCCTTACTGAATATTCAGAATCTTGCCCTCGGGTTTGCTATATTATTTTTATCCAGGACCCTGGGAATTCTTTTTTTAATAAACAGCCTGGAAGGAGATGATCTGATAAAAAGGGCGAGAAAGAGGCTGTGGTATGAGGCCGGCTTGTTTCTTGTTTTCTTTTTGTTTTTCCTTATTCGTCTTTTATTTGTTGAGGGATACGCTTATGATCGTGAAACCGGGCTTGTTTTCATGGAGGCAAACAAGTACCTAAAAAACATATTACAAATGCCATTGAACACCCTCATTCTTCTTATAGCTGTGGTTCTTGTGCTATGGGGCCTTTTTGTAAGCCTTTTTAAGAACTCAACCAGGGGCATCTGGTTTGCCGGGAGCGGAACTTTTCTTACAGTATTCTCTTTGTTTCTTCTTGCCGGTTTTAATCAAACCGCCTTTTATCCTTCATCTTTTGACTTACAGAGTTCACTTACTATTGAGAATTCATCATCCAGTTATTATACACTGAAAGTGATGGCTGTTGTTTCATTAATGATCCCATTTGTAATTGCCTATATTTGGTATACATGGAAACTGATTAGCAACAAGAAAATTTCTGAAGAAGAAATAAACTCTGAAACACATGTATATTAACCCTATTAATTTTAAGTTATGTTACTAGGCTCTCTTTTTCTTTATTTAATCTGGCCATTAGTTGTTGTGGCCGGATATGTTATTTCAAACTGGGCTTTGCATAAGTTTGAATCCAATGTGAAGTCCACTGAAAAATAACTTTTAATTCAATATATGTGATCCTGAATTAGAGATTTATCCAGGTGAACTTGTTTCTCGGAAGAATTATTACTTTTACTTAACTTTTCGGATAGTATAACCCCCTTTGTACTATTATTAATTATTTAAATTTTTTAATTATGAGATTTTACTTTCTAAAGTTAATGCTCTTTTCGTTGGTATTAGGAGTATTCTGGAGTGGTAGTCAGGAAAAAATCCTGGCCCAGGAGCTATCCGGAAACTACCAGGATTATCTTAATCCTGAAGGCTTAAATAAAGCTCTGAATGATCTGCATTCGAAATTTCCGAAGCAAACAAAGTTAATAAAGCTAGCAAGCAGTGCAGGAAACAGTAATTTGAAAATGTTGGAAATTGGCCCTGAAGCCGGACTGGAAAAGAAATCCATGCCTGCAATTATAGTAGTAGCCAATATGGAAGGAACAGTCCCGGTTTCAAGTATGGCTGCTATTTATCTTGCAGACTATATTCTAAGCTCCGGCAAAGGCCCCACAGACCTGACATGGTATGTGCTTCCATGTGGAAATCCTGATGCTTATGCAAATTATTTCGAAACGCCATTGAGGCTTGACCCCAGGAACAATAAAACTCATAATGATGACATGGACGATCTGACTGACGAGGATGGTTTTAATGATCTTGATGGTAATGGGATCATCACACAAATGAGAGTTAAAGACCCGGAAGGTATATGGATACCGGTGAGTGGAGATCCAAGAATGCTCAGGAAGGCTGATGCAAGCAAAGGTGAGAAAGGTATTTATAAACTTTATTCAGAAGGCCTGGATGATGATGGAGACGGTAAATATAACGAAGATGGACCCGGAGGGGTGAATGTGGGGATTAATTTTCCACACTTATTTGAACCATTCACAAAAACCAGTGGACTTTGGCCTGGTTGTACTGATGAATCATTTCAGTTGATAAAGTTTGTATTTGAACATCCAGAGATAGCTATGACTATGAATTTTGGTGCTACCAATTTTTGTATGCAAGCTCCAAAAGGAGGCCGAAAAGCAGGAGTGGATATGGATAAGATAAAAATTCCTGAAAATATGGCAGAAATGTTCGGAGCCGATCCAAACCGTACATATTCAATAAGTGAAATTATTGAGATGGTGCAACCTATGGTTCCTGCCGGAATGACTGTTACCGAGAGTATGGTAGCCAGTTTCCTGGGACTTGGAGCAGTTGTTAATCCTTTAGAGAAGGATCTTAAATTTTATAAGGAGCTTTCAGATCAATATAAAGAATATTTAAAAGATAAAGGCATGGAGGCAGAGCGTTTGGATCCTCAAAGTGCTAAAGATGGGTCGTTTGAATTATGGTCGTACTATCACCTGGGGATTCCAAGTTTTGCAATGGATTTTTGGACACTACCTAAAGTTAAAGAAGAAAAGAAAGAGGAAAGTGGGATCACTATTAAGAAATTGGAAAAAATGTCATCTGATGATTTCATCGCTCTAGGAAAAGAAAAAATTGCTGTTTTCCTTAAAGAATCAGGTGCTCCTGAACATTTTAAGGCAGAGAGTGTAATAAAAATGGTAGAGAGCGGACAGGTATCTCCAAAACAAATGGCCGGCATGATGAAAGATATGACTAAACCCAAGGATGAAAAAGAAGGAGATCCAAAAACAAAAGCACTACTAGCATACAGTGATGATCAATTGGGAGGGAAAGGATTTGTTGATTGGAAACCGTTTAAACATCCTGCTCTTGGAGATGTTGAAATAGGAGGAAAGGTTCCATTTGTCGATAATACACCCCCAAAGGAAAACATGGACTCACTATTTTCATTACAGGTCCCCTGGGTTTTGGAATTAAGTAAAAAACTACCCAGACTTAATATCATGCAATCGGAAGTAAAACATAAGGGTTCAGGTGTGTACGAACTAATCATCTGGGTTGAGAATGAATCTTATTTACCATTTCCAACAGCCATGGGTGAAAGAAATGAGCAGCCCGCTCCGGCAGTTGTTCTGCTTGAGGGAAAAAACATAAGCATACTTTCAGATAAAAAAAGAACACCAATTAATAGTATTGGCGGACTGAAAAATAAAAAATTGACCTGGCTTATTGAATCTGAAAAAGAAGTTAATCTAAATGTTAAACTAAGTTCTGTTTTCGCCTGGGGCGATGAGAAACAAATAAAGAT
>DAOWNN010000245.1 GCA_030642585.1 Bacteroidota bacterium
CTACTTCTTGCACATCTGCGGCTTTATGTCTGATATTTTCCGAATTTGTTTCCCCAATTAATTGAGCAAGCATACCTGCATAACTGAGTCCCGTCATTAAGAATTTATCATTGGAAAGTAAATTCAGTCCCTTCATCAGGTTAAGAGCCTCACACCAACCAGGCAATCGGAATGTTCCCCGAAACATAGTGCTAACCTCGGGAATCCCATACAGGTCAATATATTGGTTAGAGTCTCTGTTTGGGTAAATATCAAGTACACCAACCCCGGGAAAATCAAGCTGGAATATTTCCTTAAAAAGATCTGCACCATTTATCTCAATTTCAGATCCATTCTTAAGATAACGTGCTCCATTGTTACTGGCCATGATCACTCCTTTGGGGCTCCATGAGAATTTATAACTAAAAGGATTATCTGCACTTTCAGGGGAAGGTAAGGCGCCACACAGAGAAAAGAATTTATTTATTTTTCCTCCCTCCTCGTGAACATGATCAATAACCCTCAATGCTGACATATGATCAATGCCCGGATCCAGCCCTATCTCATTTAAAATTATTACTCCAGCCTTCCTGGCTTCCTCATCCAGAGATTTCATCTCTTCACCAACATAGGAAGTTGTAACCATATTCGTATTCAGACTGATACAATGACGAGCCACCATGGTATGATAAGCAGGAGGCAAAAGACTAACCACCAGATCATGCTGTGCAATCATCTCTCTTAAGCCCTCCTCATCTTCCACCATCCAAACCCTGGCTGAACCATTCTTATGTTCCTTTATAAGCCCCTGAGCACGGTGCAAATATATACCCGTAGAAGTAACTTTATAACCTGAATTCAAGAAGTGTTCAACCATTGGACCTGCCACCATCCCGGCACCTAATACCAATACTTTTTTCATAATAATATAACCCGGCTTAAGTTGTTGTTAATGCCCCTAAATTAGTATTTATTTTAAACGAAAAACAAAACAAAACTTATAATAAAACAGGTTTTAAAACATAATCCTGTATTCATCCCTTCATTAATTCGTATTTTTGTAAAACTATGTCAATGAATTCTGGTTTTAGAAGATTATATTTTGAGTGAAAAACAAAAAATAGTTGAAACTCCATTGATGAAGCAATTCAACAGGATAAAATCACAACATCCTGATGCCATTCTGCTTTTTCGTGTCGGAGATTTCTATGAGACATTTGGAGAAGATGCTATTAAAAGTGCTGAAATTCTCGGCATTACACTTACCCGAAGGGCAAATGGGAAGGCCTCCTTTGTTGAACTTGCCGGATTTCCCTATCATGCCATTGATACTTATCTTCCAAAACTTGTAAGGGCAGGACAAAGAGTTGCAATTTGCGAACAGCTTGAAGATCCAAAACATACAAAAAAAATCGTTAAACGGGGAGTTACCGAACTCGTTACGCCAGGTGTTTCTCTAAATGACAATGTCCTTGAACATAAAGAAAATAATTTCCTTGCTTCGGTTCATATTGATCATAAAATTGCAGGTGTGGCCTTCCTTGATATTTCTACCGGAGAGTTCCTAACATCAGAAGGAAGCCTGGAATATATCGATCAATTAATTACCAATTTCCACCCAAAAGAAATATTGATTGAAAAATCAATCCAGGATCAGTTTTTTGAATTCTTTGGTAATAAATACTATACTTTTAAGCTGGACGACTGGATGTATGATGCAGACACCTCTTATGAGCGTCTTTTGAAACATTTTGGAACCAGCTCCATGAAAGGATTTGGAGTTCAGGACCTTCGCTATGGACTAATTGCTGCAGGATCTGTTTTTCAATATCTTGATTTAACCCAACATACCAGGGTACAACACATTTCAGGACTTTCAAGAATAGAAGCTGACAGACACGTATGGCTCGATAAATTTACGCTTAGAAATCTTGAGCTTTTTCATTCCTTAAACCAGGGGGCAAAAACCCTGATCGACATCCTGGATCATACCGTTTCTCCAATGGGTTCAAGAATGATAAAGAGATGGGTGGCTATGCCCCTTAAAAACCTTAAGCCTATTGAAGAAAGACAGGATATTGTAGAGTTCTTCATTAATACACCTGTGGAAAAAGAAGAAATTGAGGAACATATCAGGCATATTGGAGACATGGAAAGATTGATCTCCAAGGTGGCGGTTGGAAGAATTAATCCGCGGGAAATGGCACATATTAAAAACGCTCTTTTTGCCCTTGACCCCATACAAAATATCTGTAAATTTTCTAAACTGTCTTCCCTGGTCAAAACTGGAAAAGGAATTGATCTCTGTAAAAAAATACGTCAAAAAATAGAAAAGGAACTCAATCCAGACCCTCCAACCCATGTAATTAAGGGTATGGTCATTGCTGAAGGAGTTTCGAAAGAACTAGACGAACTAAGAAAGATTTTATTCTCGGGCAAAGACTACCTTGTGGAAATGCAACAGCGGGAAATTGAACGCACCGGAATTCCATCTCTTAAAGTGGCCTTTAATAATGTGTTTGGATATTACATTGAAGTAAGGAACACACATAAAGATAAGGTTCCGGAGGAATGGATACGGAAGCAAACTCTGGTTAGTGCCGAAAGATATATAACTGAAGAGCTTAAAGAATATGAAAACAAAATCCTGGGAGCCGAAGAAAAAATACTCAACCTGGAAACAAGCTTATTCAATGAGTTGGTTAGCAGTCTTGCCGATTATATTCCTGTTATTCAAGTTAACTCATCCATAGTTGCCAGGCTTGATTGTCTTCTGTCGTTTGCCACGATCGCAATAGAAAATAAATACAACAGGCCTGTGTTGGACCGGTCAGAAATTATTGATCTAAAACAGGGAAGGCATCCAGTGATAGAGCAACAATTACCTCTTGATGAGAGTTATGTCCCCAATGATGTTTACCTGGACAATGAGAAGCAACAAATAATTATTTTAACCGGCCCCAATATGTCCGGGAAATCCGCTCTTCTCAGGCAAACTGCCCTGATTGTATTAATGGCACAAATTGGATCATTCATTCCGGCCAAAAGTGCAAGGATTGGCCTTATTGATAAAATTTTTACACGAGTTGGGGCTTCTGATAATATTTCCATGGGAGAATCTACCTTTATGGTAGAGATGAATGAGGCAGCCAGCATATTGAATAATCTCTCATCAAGAAGCCTTGTTTTACTCGATGAAATTGGAAGGGGAACAAGCACTTATGATGGAATTTCCATAGCCTGGGCAATGGTTGAATATATACATGAAGATCACACTGCAAGAGCCAAAACCCTTTTTGCCACACATTATCATGAACTTAATGAGATGGAAAATTCCTTCTCCAGGGTTAAGAACTATAATGTGTCTATCAAGGAATTGGAGAATAAAATCTTGTTCCTGCGTAAACTCGAAAGAGGCGGTAGTGAGCATAGTTTTGGTATTCATGTAGCACGTATGGCCGGTATGCCAAAAAGTGTGGTTCAGCGGGCAAACACAATCCTTAAGGAACTGGAAGAATCAAGAGATAAGAGAAGCCTGTCTGAACCTGTTTCAGAACTTGCTGGGAAAAGAGAGGGAATGCAGCTGAGTATTTTTCAATTGGATGATCCGGTACTGCAACAAATTCGTGATGAATTGATTAATATTGATGTGAATAATCTCACCCCCCTGGAAGCACTGAATAAGCTAAATGAAATTAAGAAGCATCTGGGAAGATAGAGAAAGCTGCGACTGGGAAAGGAAGCGATGGAACGAAGGATAATTTCCTCTGAAGGAATCTACAGTGATTGGATTATTTTCATAGGGAATTTTAGTAGTAGAGTAAAAAAAATAAAATTGTTAAATTTAAATAAGGGGTTTTGCTCTTTTTTGTCATAACAATTAATGTGCTGGGCTAAAGCCCTATCATACTGCCTGTTAACTAACCCCAGCCTTAAGGCTGGGGTTAAGTAAAATATGTGGATGCTAGACTTTAGTCCATAATACTTGTTGATTACACTGATTTTTGGCGTTTCAGGACAATGTCGGGGTATTTCTTTAATTATAACTAATTATATTTTGTCGTTAAGCAGGCAATTATATTATTAGGGAATTTTCCTTCATATTTCCCAAAAAAAAACCTTGCACTTGCAAGGTTTTAAAGTACCCGGGGCGGGACTTGAACCCCTTCATTTTTTTCTTACCAAATAAATTTTCAACCGCGTCGAGCACCTTAAACACCGCCTCTCCGACCCAGGAAACACCGGCCGAACGCGTACCGGTTTCAGGTGAAAGCCGCGTACTCGAACAAACCGGGC
>DAOWNN010000135.1 GCA_030642585.1 Bacteroidota bacterium
TGATTATAAGGGAATTTCTTTCCTTATAGAAAATAAACACTCAAACAGAGATATTTTCAATTATGCACTGAGCATTGACTCCCTGGAAGTTATTTTGAATTATGATTTTTTTCCTGATCAGGAAAGCTATTCCATTGAGTTCATTGAAAGTAGGATGGATTTAGAAGAATGGAGGTAGAAGTTTGATAGGGCGCAGGGCAAGACAATCCAGCATGCGAGGGTTGAAAATCCCGACATTTCTTTGATCACCGAATCCGCCACAGGTAGAGAGTGTGATATCATCAGGCTCAAAGTCCTGACTGTAAGCGTCATAGGGAGGGTGGTTGTGATTCTTAATTCTCCTCCTTTTTTCAAGGAGGAGTACCCGAGCGCGCGTGCGAGGGGGAGGTGGTTCTTATTCGTATCTTAACGAATCCACAGGATTCTGATTCGCAGCTTTATATACCAGGCCACTAATTGTCATTACTGCAACCAAAAACATGATCAAAATAGACCAGATAAATAATCCCGGGGTCATATCCAGGTAATAATCCCAAATACTATCCAATAACATGTCTGACAGGAAATATGCCCCAAATGCTCCAAATACAGAAGCTATTAGAAGCAACAGCATAAACCTGCGGCTCAAAAGACCAATAATAACACCAATTGAAGCACCAAGCACTTTTCTTATGCCAATTTCCTTAATTCTACTTACAATATTAAGTGACACAAGTGTGTACAACCCAATCAGAGATAAAATTATGGCTACTACTGCGAGAAAAACAAACAATTGTTTAATACTTTTATTTATCGTTTTCTCTTCCTGAAGGGTTTCTTCCTGTGCAATTCCATTAAATGGATAATTAGGCAGCATTTCTGTCCATGTTTCCCTACAAAACTCGAGAACCTCCGGTAAGTTTTCAGCTTCCGTCCTCACTGCAAGTGAGTAGTACTTACCTTCTTCTGCAAGGCGTATCATTGCCGGTTCTACGGCCCGCCAGAGACCTCCTACAAAATAATCATCCACAACCCCAATCACTGTAAACCGTGTAGTATCATAAATAGTGATTACATTTCCAATAGGATCAGTCCAACCAAAAGCCTCAACAAATTTATGATTAACCAGGATAGATCGTCCCAGGTCAGCCTCCATCCTCGATTTATCAAAAAACCTTCCGTCACGTAGCCTGAGACCCATGGTTTTTGGATAATCAGGACTAACCTCCATAACATCCACTTCAATCTGTTGATTTTCATTTTCAACCGGCCTTCTGTAATTCCCCCACCCAATATGTTGCTGGGTTCCGGCGGCAGCCAGTACCTTTGGGTGTAAAATAAGAGCCTCCCGGTAGCGATTGATTATTTCCGGACTGGCTGGTATTATTATTACTTTATCACGGTCATACCCCAGATCAAGTGTTTCCTGGTAAGTTGCATTCCCCGCATAAATAAATCCTGACACAAGGGCCATAACAGATATCGCAAATTGTATAGTAAGAAAGATCATAGAAAGCATTCCTGCACTTCCAGGCCCGGTCTTTCCTTGAAGTATTGCTATAGGCCTGAATGAACTTATATATAATGCCGGATAACCCCCGGCAAGAAATCCCCCAATGATAAGAAGGGCAAACAGGAAAAACCAAAAATTTATATATTCTGAAAAACTAAGGCTAATATCCATGTAGTCCCACATGCTGCTATAGGCAGGTACAAGGAATTTTGAAATTCCAATTCCCACAAATAAAGCCACCAGAGTGATCAATAAGTTTTCAAACAAGAACTGCAGCAGCAATTGTTTCTTATGACCTCCAAGCATCTTCCTCAATCCAATCTCCTTCAAGCGTTTCCCTGCAGCAGCAATTGCAGTGTTCGCAAAATTAAAAGCCGCGATCAACAATAATAAAATAGCCATAATTGGTGGAGCAACAACTTGAGCGGGATGAATACCAGGGAACAATCCACTGGACCAGATTTCACGTGTGTTTCCACCAACTTCTTTCAATGGCACCAGCTTAAATCCTGTGATAACAAAGTCTTCCCTGGCTTTATTCTGTACTGGCAGGTACTTTAATAAGCCCTGTGTTATCCCTTCAGCAGATGAAGGATCCGGCACTAAAAGAAACAAAGCCCTGGCCCAACTCTTCCAGTCAGTATCATTGATTTTCCACATTTTCAGAAAATTATCAGCATGTGTAAGCACATCAATTCTGAAACTTGAATTATCCGGAAGATCCTCAAATACACCGGAAATAGAATAAACATATTCTTCATTCTCATCATTGAAAATAGAAATGGTTTTTCCCAGTGGATTATCATCTCCGAAGAGGACTTCAGACAGTTCCTGACTGATAAAAACATTCCCCTTATCCTCAATCATTGATTTTGTACCGGACATAAAGTTAAATGTGAAAATATCCAGAAATTCGGGATCAACATAAGAAATACTACGAGTAAAAATATCATGGTCAACCTTGACCGGAGACCAGCTCCTGAATAAGTTCGCAGATTTTTCAATTCCGGGAATATCCTTTTTTATTTCAAGGCCCAGTGTGGCAGGAACCAATCCATATTCCTGATCCCTGCCCTGCATATCACGGAAACTGTTAAGCCTGTATATTTTCTCAAAATTCTCATTATACTTATCAAACTGGATAGCAAACATATGGTTGAAGTAGGCAACAATACATACTGCAAGTGCCAATCCCAAACCAAGAACATTGATAAGGGCAAAAATCCGGTTCTTATATAGATTCCTGAATGTTATTACCAGGTAATTTTTTAGCATATTCTTGAGTTTGTGAATACTATGGTCTGTTGTTTAAGCAAATTTAAAAATTATTATAGTGATTCAAAACCATGAAAACAAAGAGTAAAATGCAGTTGAGAGTATTGAGTTTTATGTTAATGAGGATCTTTTTAGCAAAGGATCTTTAGCACCAAAGGTGCGAAATATAATAGCCCCGGGCTTCAGCCCGGGGTAGGTTTTGCACAGCCAAACAGGTCCGGCAGGGGGTGATCAATAAGAATACAATGCTATTCCGGACCACATGATGGATGATTACTAAAATCACAAAATCACTAATCTGAAAGCAAAATCTCCTGAATTTTCCTTTCCATCCCTCCAATACTTGAGAAGCTGGAGTTATTAAGGATAATAATGCTACTGTTTCCTTCCGGGTATCTCCAGATACTTGTACGAAAACCATTCCACCTTCCATGATGGTAGACAATCTTTTTGCCCTTCACCTCCTTGATCCTGAATCCAAAACCATAATTTATCTTATACTTTCCCCTGAGTATCAAAGGGCTAAAAGCCTCCTCTAAAGCTTTGTAAGAAACCAGTTTTTCTGAATTCAAGGCCTGGTCCCAAAGATACAGATCAGAAGTAGTGGAATACACCCCTTTATCACCAAAAGACCCGTCATTCACAGTTTGCGGGATAGAAACATATCTTCCCCGGTATGGACGATATCCCACTAAAATGGCAGTGTCGGCTGGGAATGAATTCGGGTACACAAAACTATGGCTCATTCCCAGGGGCTTAAAGATGTTTTCATTCATGAATTCTGGAAAGGCCTGTCCTGTAACACTTTCCACCAGTGATGCTAATATCATATAACCGGTATTTGAGTAATTAAACCTGGTCCCGGGTTTAAAATACAGATTCATTTCATCTTTATGATCCCTGATAAGTTCAATTATCTGCGCATTGGATGGCGGAGAACCTCCCTTCCAGAAATGTTCCACTACCCACATATAGTTTGGCAAACCACCAGTATGCTGAAGAAGATGTTTGATAGTAACATTGGGCCATGGGAGATCTGGAAGATACTTAACCAGGCTGTCTGAATACATGATCAAGCCTCTCTCCTTCAGGATCATTACCGCCATTGCTGTAAACTGTTTAGAGATAGATGCCAGCTGAAAGACTGAACTCTGGTTTAGGATGGTAGATTTCTTCAGAACTCTGTTTTCAAATGAACCCTGATATATAATATGATTATTGTCGGCTACCAGCACATTCCCATTAAACCGGTACCTGCTCTGATAATCCAACAGAAGAGAATCAATTTTTGATATTTTCTTCTGATTGTAATGTACCCATGCAGATCCCGGATTCAAATGGACCTCCTTCAAACTGGCAGGTTCATTGCAGGTTGCCAGAATAACAAAAAGTACTATAACTGTAAGTAACAGGCGCTTCATGTAAATTATTTCCTAATTTGGAAACCAATAAATCAGGAATTTATTTTGTTTAACGCCACAAAGAAAGTAAAAAGGATTAATATAGTCGAATGGTCTAAAGTCTAAAGTCAAAAAGTTAACTTGAGTAAATTCTTCTAGCGTCCAGGTATAAGAACTGGTTCCTATTCCAACATTCCATTCTTCCATTTTCACTCATCTCTTCTTTGCTCTGTGCTCTCTGCCCTGTGCCATCTTTCTCCCCATCTCTCTGTCCCTTAAATCCTACAATTCACTTTCCGGAAATAACTTCGCCCAATCCCCATTCTTTCCGTTCAGCCACTTATCAAACCAGGCCATGATGGTATTGTGCCATTCAATACGTTTTGAGTAAGTCAGAATATGATGATTCTCACCCTCCACCTGTATCATTTCAACTGGCTTCCCAAGAATTTTAAGCCCCACCCATAATTGAAGAGATTCACCCAAGGGAACATTCGTGTCTTCTGAACCATGCAGTAGTAAAAGCGGGGTATTTATCTTGTCAGCACTAAATAACGGACTCTGATCAATATAAATGTCTTTGCGATTCCATGGATAGGCATCCCCTGTTGCTTCAGAAGAATAGATATAACCCCAATATCCTTCTCCCCAATAGGAGCTTAAAGAGCTAATCCCTGCATGCGAAATTGCACAGCTAAAAATATCCGTCCTGGTTTGCAGATACATAGTCATAAAACCACCATAAGAAGCTCCAATACATCCTACCCTGTCTTTATCAACGAAAGAGTGAGCATCCAGAAATTTTTCTGTACCCTGAATGATCTCATCTGCAACAGTTATTCCCCAGTTATTTTGATGCATGGCAGAAAATTCCTGGCCAAAACCAATTGCCCCGCTGGGTTGGGGGATATATACAACATAGCCCTCCCCTGCCCAGATATCGAGCGGGTACCTGCCGCCAAAACTTTTTTCAATTGGTGAGGTACCTCCATAATAGTTAACAATCAAGGGATATTTTTTATTGGGATCAAAATTCCGGGGATAAAGAAAATAACCTCTTATCTTCCTCCCATCATCCATATCAAAGTCCCACTCTTCAGATTCTCCAAAAGTTACATACTCATAGCTTTTCATCTCCGTTTCATCAATCAAATCACTTTCCATACTTTTCAGATCCATGATCCAGGCCCTGTTAGGACTTGCCAGTTGGTTCCCGGTATAAACAGCATATAATGAACTCCCGGCAACATCAAAATTTCCAATCACTTCAGTTACAGTTTTAAGTTGTTTGAATTCAGGATCTGATTCATTCCAAACAAATGCCCGGGAGTATATCTCATCAGTGGCAGTTATGTAAATACTTCCGTCAATATGACTCCAGCTTGCAGATCCAACAGAAGGATTAAATTCTGCTGTTAATTGATTCACAGCACCATTTGAAAGCTCATAGATATAAAGCTGCCCATCATAATTATTTGCAATTGGGTTTTTTCCTATATTTTTTCCAACATCACCGAAACAATCCGGTCCACCCGAAACCAACAATTTGGTTCCATCAGGTGAGAATTGCGCATAAGCACCCCATCTGAAGTCCTCCCATAAGACACGTACCTCCCGGGAGTAAAGATTCATGAGATACATATTTTGTAAGGAAAAGGGACGTTGAGTGGGATTTAGTTTATCTGTACTAAAAACAATGTACCTGCCATCATGACTGATATCGTTCAGGTAAGTGCCGGTTTCCCCAAAAGTCAGTCTTTCACTTACCCCCGAGGCCACATCATACTTATAAAGATAAGATTCTTTCCTTTTTGAAAAGCTGCGATTTCCAAGTTCATTCATATACAAGAGGGAGGACTTTTCTTGCGGTTTTCCCGATTCAGATACACTATATATCAGGAAACTTTCATCATCTGACCACTGGAATCCAGACAATTCCTCCACATCTTCCAGCACAGGGTATTCTTTGCCCTTCTCAAAGTCAAATACCCATACCGAAAA
>DAOWNN010000261.1 GCA_030642585.1 Bacteroidota bacterium
AAGACACCAAGAAAACACTAAGAATTTGGATTGCTAATTAAGGATGGTGTCACTTTTGTATTACAAAGAATAATAAAGCGTAAGCTGTTGTTAATCAAAAATAAAGCCAAGTTAGGTTGACGCGTATGCCTGAAGGGCAAATAAACGGGATGAAATGAAACTTTCTTTTTAGCTTGCTAAAAGATTTCCCTTCAACTATTCATCCTCCAATAAATTCACTATTTTGCGGAAGTATTTTTTGATATGAATTAGAGTTCTATGTTAAGAAAGTCGCTTCAATCGGCAAATCCATACCTGTCGATGGTAAAGTTCAGCCACACCATCTTTGCCATGCCATTTGCACTAATTGGATTTTTCCTGGCAATAGGTTCTAATCCTGAAGATATAAACCTGAAGCTACTTGGCCTTATCATTCTTTGTATGGTCTTTGCAAGAAATGCTGCTATGGCATTTAATCGCTTTGCTGATAAGGAAATAGACCTTAAAAATCCAAGAACTTCCATCAGGGAGATCCCAGCCGGGATAATAAAACCCAGGTCTGCATTGCTATTTACCATTATCAATGCTCTGTTGTTTATGGTAACTACCTGGTTCATCAACCCACTTACATTCAAACTATCTCCGGTAGCTCTGTTTGTAGTTCTGGGATACAGTCTTACAAAAAAGTATACGGCACTCTGTCATTTCATTCTTGGTGTGGGCCTGGCCCTTGCGCCAATAGGAGCTTTTATCTCAGTCACTGGGAAGTTTGAGCTTTTACCCTTGATATACTCCATGGTTGTTTTTACCTGGGTAAGTGGATTCGATATTATTTATGCACTTCAGGACCAGGAATTTGACAGGGATGAAAAACTTAAATCCATACCTGTATTAATTGGTAAAAGAAAAGCACTTACACTCTCCACAATCCTGCACCTTCTTACTGCACTACTTGTAATCCTTGCGGGAATTAAAGGAAGCCAGGGAAGCCTTTACTGGATCGGAGCCTTACTCTTTATTTCCCTTCTTTTTTACCAACATTTATTAGTAAAGCATGATGACTTGAGCAAGGTTAATCTTGCATTTTTCACAACCAATGGTATTGCCAGTGTGCTGTTTGCCCTTTTTACAATTATGGATTTACTTTTTTAACCAAATATTTAATTGTAACTTTACTTTCTCATATTCAATTATTAAACTTAATAAAAACCCTTATCATGAAAAAAATTGGATTATTTTTAGTTCTATTTGCCTTTGTTGGATTTGTCAGTTTAAACTCTTGTACTCAAAAGCCTAAAGTTGAAGAAGCTACAGAAGAAGTTGCTCCTGTTGAAGAAGCTGTTGAGGAAGCAGTCGACACAACCGTAGTTGAAGCAGTTGAAGAAGCTATAGAAGAAGAAGCTCCAACCGAGGAGTAATCAAATCTGTTAATAAAATAGAGGCGCCCAATAAGGCGCCTTTTTTATTTTTTAACAACAAGCAAGAAGTCACTTCCGGGTTCATTATCTCCAAATTCCCCGTAGCGAGGTTGTGGCTCAACCTTTTCAATATAAGGAAGAATCTCATTCACAGTCACTATTCCATCAAGGCCCCCATAATTTCTCAATGCTTCAAGAAATTTTCTCATGAATGGGGAATGATGTCCCGGACGGCCATCCGGAACATACTCATTGCCTCCGGATGTCAGATACAGACGGGTTTTGTATTTACTTTTACGCTCAATAAAGTCTTCTGTTGAGATTTCCTCATACATTCCGGCCCCACGATGAGAACCGGCAATCAATGGATCAAAAGTACCGCCAAAACAAACATCCATAACAAGAAAGACATGATCACAAGGAATATTATTGATCATAGTTCTCAGATTAGAATGAGACAAGTAGGAAGTTTTTGTCTCATCACTCGACTTTGAATCCTTCGAAATGACATAGCCCTCCTTAAAAATGCGGTCGTATGTGCCATGACCAGCAAAAAAAATAAACAACTGATCCTGGGGAGTATATTTCATCTTTGCATATTCCCTGATTTTTTTCACAGTTTCATTCAGGGTAGGATTTTCAACAAGCTCTACAATTACCTTATAATTATTTACAAACTCGGCCGACAGGGAACTTGCATCCACAACGGGATTAATCAAGTCAGAATAGGAATCATAAACATTAGTCGCAAAGAGTAAAGCCCGTGTAACTCTTTGGCCTTCCACCACTTCATTACCGGAACTTCCTGAAGCACCGGGGTCCACCTTTCTTCTTTCATCAATGTCAGATTCCCCGTTTTTTAAAAGGAATGGGTTTTCCAGGGGGATAAGAGGATATTTCTTGCCACTTACAGGATGAACCAGTTTAAAATCTTCGTACGAAAATGCAATTTCTCCTTTATCTTTTACCTTCCAGACCAGTATATGTGCTTTCTTCCAGGAATTTTTAAATTGTCTTGCAGCTTCTAAAGGTATACTCACTCCTGCCTCTGTCTCCATAAACCTGATCTTATAGATCTGTCTGTCAGCATTATACCCGATAATACCCTGGACAGGGATCTTCACATTTCCTCCCGGAGCAGGGCTAATATTATACTCCTTTTCCATATATTCCTGGAGAAAAGAAAGGCTTGTTTCTGCAAGTTCCTGCCTTCGGTTATTATAACTTTCAGTAGTTTCAAATTCGTCTTTGGGTAAAAGCAGTTTTGGATCTAATCTTTTATTAATCCCAGAAAGAAATTCCGGAAGAAGCATTCTTTTCTGGGCCAGGGTCAATTCATTATACATATATTTTGCAACCGATGACCGCAAGGATGGATCGACTCCTGAAACTTCCCATATATAAGCCGTTTTATCAGAACTACTGGAACAAAGAAACTGTCCGTCTTCACTGAAGCTTAGCTTAAAAACGTTGTCAGTATGCCGGTATATGGATTCCATTTCCCTGTATGTTTCGTGATCCTTTTTCCATATCCTAACTACTTTGGAAGAAGGTACTGCCAAAAAATCACCTGTAGGACTAAATGCCAGTCCCCCATCCTGGAAATATCCCTTTAGGGAATCTATTTTTTCATAATTCTTATTTTTCTGATTCCAGAAATAGATGTAACCAGAATTAACAGATACGAGAACATAGCTCCCCGGTTGGAACATTACCTGTTCAATATAACCTCTACCTGTCTCAAAAACATTGTATAACTTATAAGATCCATTCTCATATTCATAGATATGTATCCTTTTCTCATCACCGCAACTTGCAAGAAATTTATCATCAAAACTAAAAGTCAGTGCCCTGACTGCTGAGCTATGATCATCAAATTTATGAATAACCCTATAATCAGATTCCTGAACATTCCATATCCATACAGACTTATCGTAGGATGCGCTTGCAAAATATTTTCCATTGTGACTGTAAATCAAGTCGGTAATAAAAGAAGACTGGCCAGTTAGGACAGCTACAACATTCATGTCTTTAAGACTCAGTATGGCAATATCATTGGTGCTTTTGTACCTGGAAAAAGCCAGGTACTCCTCATCTGGTGAAAACCTGATATCTCCTGCAAAAGATTCAGGATTCCCCTGGTGTTCAAAAACTTTTCGCCAGTTTTTGTCATAAACTTCAATGGTATTGTTGCCATATGTAATAGCAAAGTAATTGCGGAAGGGTGAAAACTGCGCATCCAATATATACGAATCCTGTGATCGGAATCCCTTTTTCTCTTTGTACGCAAATTCCTGGGCATATATCAAAAACGGCATGCATAAAATGAAAATTCCCAATATGTATTTTTGGATTCCCCTCATTTTTAATTATTCTTTCAACAAATTCTTTAAACAGATTCTTTCAACGAATTTAAGGAAAGATGTGAGATTTGTCAAACTAATTAACGCGAGTTCGATATAAGGCCTTGCTTAAACAGATGATAATCAATAAGCCCGTCCTTTAGGGCGGGGCTAAATAATAAATATTAGCATCTGAAATTTAAATAATTTTGTAATTTGATAATAATTTACAAAATTATTTAAATTTCA
>DAOWNN010000171.1 GCA_030642585.1 Bacteroidota bacterium
CCACAGCTGCCAATGAGGTGACAGCTACTGCACCTGAAATCAGGAATTGACGTCTGCTAAGGTCGCTTGCATTTTTTTTCATTTTAGTAGCCTTTGCTTTCTTTTAATATTTATTTAATAATCTAAAAGTATCAATTTTTTTACATAAGCCATTTCACATTACAAAATTTTTAATCCTCCTTCGCGTTCCGCTTGTGCCACCGCTAAAGCTTTAGGCGGCACGCGGTCGGCGGACGAGAAGAATGTTTAATTCCTTGGAGTTCTACTCCGAATCAGGGTACTACCTTGAGGTCTCATTTGATTAGCAATCTCCGAATGATAAAATTTAAAACCCTGCTGTTGTTCAGCAGGGTTTTCTGTTTTACATAAGCTGTTCCTTCTAAATGCTTTTTCTATATTTGAACTTCTATTTCAAAATGTTCTTTATAGAACTTAAGCATTGTTGTCAGACATATTAAATTAAAATACAATCTATGAAATCATTCAAACTGTTCACTTTTATTTTATTCTTAAGTATAGGTTTTTCAATAACTTTTGCTCAGGAGAATCAAAAACCATCACTCGATCATAGTGTTTACGAATTCTGGAAAAAATTGGATAATAGCCAGGTTTCCACGGATGGAAGTTGGGTTAGTTATGAGATTAACCCTCAAAAAGGTGATGGTATACTCTACCTTTATGAGGTGAAAACCAGGAAACTGGAATCTTTTGCAAGAGGATATGATGCGAAATTTTCTCCGGAATCAAATTACCTGGTATTCAAAATTAAACCTCAATACGCTGTAACACGAGAGGCAAAAATGGAAAAAAAGAAAAAGGATGAAATGCCAAAAGATTCTTTGGGAGTTTGGTTATTAGACAGGCATAGTTTAACAAAATTTGAAAAAGTAAAGTCTTACAAGCTCCCTGAAAAGGAGGGATCAAGCTTTGCATTTCAACATGAAAAGTTTTATCCGCAAGAGAAAAGTGAAAGTATGCAGGATTTGAGTGAAGAAGAAAAAGAAGCAGAAAAGGAAAAAGCTGGAAAATTGAAAGAAGATATTAAAAAAATTAAAAATGCAAAAGGTACTAGTCTGGTTGTTCTAAATCCGGTTTCAGGGGTAAAAATTGTTTTCCCGGATGTTACGGAATATGCAGTTGCAGCCAAAGGTTCTGGCTTGAGTTTCATTACCCAGACTAAGGATTCACTTGTTCATTCAAAACTGTTCTTTGTTGAATCCGGAAAAAGCATTTCAAAACAAATTTTCAGTCAGGACGGACAGGCACAAAAGTTGGCGATAAATGAGCAGGGTAATCAGTTGGGTTTCTTATTCAGTTCAGACACTTCAAAAACAAAAATATATGACCTGTATTACTGGGGTATGAAGATGAATGTAGCGAAAGAGGTTGTGAATTCAGGTTCTGCTGGAATGAATACTGATTGGAGTGTGAGTGAGAATGGTAGATTATATTTCTCAGAAAATGGTGAACGTTTATTTTTTGGTACGGCTGCTACTCCGGTTCAGGAGCCTGAAGATAGTTTGCTGGATGAGGAAAAATATATAGTAGATGTATGGACATGGAATGATCCCTTGTTACAGCCAATGCAAAAACTTCAGGCCAGCAGGGAAAAGAAGAGGAGCTATCTTGCGGTGTATTATTCAAAGGATAAGAAGATGGTTCAACTAGCCAATTTGAATGTGCCGGAAGTTAAGATTTACCAGGATGGGAATGGGAAATATGCTGAAGGCAGATCCAATCTTCCATACAGAAAACTTATATCCTGGGATCAAAATCGTTACACAGATTATTATCTTATTGATATGTATACAGGGAAAGCAAGTATAGTGGTTGAAAAATTGAGTTCCCGGGCTTCCATGTCTCCAAAAGGCAGATATATGTATTGGTTTGATAATCGTGATAATATATGGTACGCACTGAATGTTAAGACAGGCCTGAAAACTAAATTGACCTCTAATATTAATGTTGCATTTTATGATGAAGCCGATGATCATCCAAGCTATCCCAGGTCGTATGGTGCAGCTGGTTGGGTTGGAGATGATGATTACTTACTGGTATATGATGCTTTTGACCTGTGGAAACTGGATCCAACAGAAAAGAAGAAAGCAGTGAACCTGACAAATGCCTATGGAAGGGAGAATAATATCCGCTTAAGATACATTCAGTTAGATAAGGAAACAGAATCAATAGCAGATAATAAAGATATGCTGCTTAGCGGATTTCAGCTTAAAACAAAACAAACTGGATTTTATTCTAAAAGCCTGAAAACCGGTGGAGACCCATCAAAGATTTTCATGGATGATTATAGGTTTTATCCACCAATAAAGGCAAAATTGAGTAATCTTATTATATGGCGAAAGGGAAGCTTTGAGGAATTTCCAGATTTATGGGTTAGTGAGCTGGATTTTAGCAATCCCAGGAAAATTTCTGAAGCAAATCCGCAACAAAGTGATTATAATTGGGGCACAGTAGAGTTGGTGGAGTGGACGTCTTTTGATCGAAAGGAACTACAGGGATTGTTATATAAACCTGAAAATTTCGATCCTTCAAAAAAGTATCCCATGCTTGTTTATTTCTATGAGCGTGAATCGGATGGTTTACATACTCACTGGATTCCTGCTCCAAAACGATCAAAAATTAATAGAACTCTGGAAGTAAGTAATAATTATCTTGTTTTTGCCCCCGATATTGTTTACACCGATGGATATCCCGGAGAAAGTGCTTACAATGCAGTTGTTAGTGGTACTATGAACCTGATTAACAGTTTTGATTTTATAGATAAGGACAGGATCGGACTGAATGGACAAAGTTGGGGAGGTTATCAGATTGCTTACCTGGTAACTAAAACAAATCTTTTTAAATGTGCTTATTCAGGTGCTCCTGTTAGTAATATGACAAGTGCATATGGTGGTATCAGGTGGGGCTCTGGTGCAAGTCGCATGATGCAATACGAGGGTGGACAAAGTCGTATAGGAGGGACATTGTGGGAAAAACCTTTCCAATATATTGAGAACTCACCCATATTCTTTGTGCCAAAAATAAACACCCCTCTTCTTATTATGCATAACGATACTGATGGCGCAGTGCCATGGTACCAGGGGATTGAATTTTTTGTAGCCCTCAGGCGCCTGAACAAACCTGCATGGATGCTTGTATATAATGGAGAAGAGCATAATCTCACAAAGTGGCCAAACAAGCTTGACCTTGCAATCAGGCAGTTGCAGTTTTATGACCATTATCTCAAAGATTTACCTGCCCCTGAATGGATGGTGAATGGGATTCCTGCAATTGATAAAGGTAAGTATGATGCTTACGATTTGGTTGAAGAAGAGGTGAGAGATGAGTTGAAGAAGAGGTGAGTTAATATGGAAGAATGGAATGGTACACCTTCACTTAAGCTACGGTGGATGAAAAATGATGGAAGGTTGGAATGGAAGGCTTGGGTTGTGAGGTGAAATAGTGAAATGGAGAAGAGCATTAATAAAGATGCCATGTGGCTGTCTCAAAAGTACAAAACCCGGTTATTTTGAACTTAATGTGGAAGTCTTAATGCAGACAAAAGTTAGTTATCGAAATCTTAGTTTGGCCTTCGACAAGCTCAGGCTGACTGATTCGACAGGCCTGGCCCGAGCTTGTCGAGGGGTTCAGGCTGATTGAGATGCAGTCACATTGAGCTTGTCGACCATTTTGCGTAGTAAAATAGCATGAGAACTGCAGAAGCAGTTCGAATAAATGTTGACGAAAAAACTAAACAAATTATTTTCGGAATTATGTAAGTTTGGCTTTTTAGACAGCCCCGGGAAAGATAAAAGAGAAAAGAAAAACCAGGAACCCGAAACCCGGAACACCCCTGGGATATGGTTTGTAAAGAATGAGTAAATTCATCTAGACAATATGCGAAAGCGACTAATTAATATTCTATTCTGGTCAGTTATATCTGCAGCTTTCATAGGTCCCGGAACCATAACCACTGCATCAAAAGCAGGAGCAGAATTTGGTTTTGATTTGTTATGGGCCCTGGTTTTTTCAATCATTGCCTGTCTTGTCTTGCAGGAAGCAGTAGCACGGGTAACAATAAGATCAGGAATTAATCTTGGCCAGGCCATCAGAAATCATTATCAGGGACGATCAAGCTTCACCCTTATTCTGATACTTGTAGTAGGTGCCATAATAATAGGTTCAGCTGCTTATGAAACCGGCAATTTGTTAGGAGCAGTAGCTGGACTGGAAATATTATTCCCGGTGAAGACTCCTATTCTTGTTTTACTGATTGGCCTTTTTGCTGTTTTGGCATTAAGTCTGCCATCACTAAGAAACATTGCCAGGCTTATGGGCTTTGTAGTTGCAATTATGGGAATTTCTTTTCTTACTACTGCAATACTATTGAAGCCTGATCTTGGAGAGATAATAAAAGGTAGTTTTATACCATCCCTGCCCAAAACTTCGGGTGCAGGTCTATTGATATTGGGTTTAATAGGGACTACCGTGGTTCCTTATAACCTCTTTCTTGGTTCCGGTATTGCCCAGGAATCTCAGACTGTAAAGGAGATGAGGTTTGGTTTAAGTATTGCAGTGATATTTGGCGGCTTGATCTCCATGTCTGTGCTGGTGGTTGGCTCATTTGTTTCCGGCCCTTTTTCTTATGAGGCTTTAGTGAATACTCTGGATAGGGAATTGGGCTCATGGATCGTAATTGTTTTTGCCATTGGTATGTTTGCAGCTGGTATTACTTCGGCCATCACAGCTCCTCTGGCTTCTGCAATTACTGCCAGAAGTTTATTTTCCGGAGATTATCCGGAGAAATGGAGCCACAGGTCGATTAATTTTATTGCAAGCTGGGGAATTGTACTGCTTACCGGCATAATTCTTGGAATGTTGGGATTTAAACCTATACCTGCAATTATTCTGGCTCAAGCCTTGAATGGTTTGATACTTCCATTTATCAGTATTTTCCTGGTTTTTGTGATAAATAACCCCAAGATCATGGGGCATGATAGCCTAAACAGTATCTTCTCTAATATTCTTATGTTAGCTATTGTGTGGGTGACAATTGTCCTGGGTATAATGAATCTGTCGAATGCCATGACCCAGGTATTTCCTGAACTTGGAAATTATCAGGACATATTATTCTTTGCAAATTTTGGACTTTCAAGCTTGATTTGGGCTTATGTTGTTTTTCAGGTCATTCAAATTAGAAAATCCGGACATCAATAATGAATAAGAAGAGCTTTGAATTAAATGTAGATACAGGCGGAACTTTTACCGACTGCATTTCAAAAGATTCCGAAGGAAATTTTTTGAGGCGAAAGGTGTTGAGTAATGGGTCTATCAGGGGAAGTATTATTCATTGGGATAATAAGCTGGAGCTAAAAATCAAGGAGCAGTGGAAGCTGGAAAATGATATTCTTGCAGGCTATACTTTTCAACTGCTAAACAAAAAACATCCTGATATTAAGATTGTGAGTTTTGATACTGACAGTAAAGTACTGAAGCTTGATAAACCCCTTCCTGAAAATCTGGAAGGTCTCAAAGCCGGGTTTGAATTGA
>DAOWNN010000139.1 GCA_030642585.1 Bacteroidota bacterium
GTGCGCGAAGTGAATCCCTAAAACGCACCTCTGAATATCAGCGTTTTAGAGTTTTGGGGATTGCAATTTGGGTCATGCAAAGTGTTTTCATAGCATGTTTATTCTAAAAAACAGAAAAAATGAGCAATGATAAAAAAGGATTCCCAGATGTGTGTCTTGCATTGCACAAAACAGGAAGATCGATAATTGGCTTCAATGTCTTTTATAATCTTGTACTCATTATAATCAATATTGAATCTGCAGATGCAAAAGGGGAATGGATATTCTTTAATATCGAATTCAGCTTAAAAGCTATCTTTGTTCAAGAGATTGTTGAATATGAATGATCAAAAAAGAGCATACATTTATGCAGGGCTGGCCATTTTTTTCTGGTCTACAGTTGCTACAGCTTTTAAAATAGGACTCAGGTATTTAAATCCTCAGCTCCTGGTCATGTATGCGTGCCTGACTTCCTTTCTGCTCATGCTGCTTATAGTTATTTCGCAAAATAAGCTAAAAAAGTTATTGAATTATTCTGTTAGTGATTACTCAAACTCGCTTATTTTAGGTTTAATGAACCCTTTCCTGTATTATTTAATACTATTTAAAGCTTATTCCCTTTTACCTGCACAGGTTGCCCAGCCATTGAATATGGTCTGGCCAATTGTCCTGGTTTTTTTATCAGGAACTTTCCTTGGTCAAAAAATTGGCTTGAGAAGTTATGTAGCTCTGTTTATAAGTTTTGCCGGAGTCATGTTTATTTCTTCTCAAGGCGATTTTCTCGGGTTTGGAAATTCTAATACCCTGGGACTTATCCTGGCAGTGGGTAGTTCGTTGATATGGTCATTTTTCTTTATTTTCAATATTCGGGATAAAAGAGATGTAGAACTAAAGCTTTTATTAAATTTCTTTTTTGCAACATTGTTTATTGTAGGATTAAATCTCGTGACAGGGAATTTCAAAATACCTGAATTAAAGGGCTTATTGGCTGCTGTTTACATTGGTTTTTTTGAAATGGGATTTACTTTTTTATTCTGGTTGAAAGCTTTAAAATATAGCAAATCTTCAGATTTAATAAGCAACATGGTATATCTGGCCCCATTTTTGTCGCTTATTTTTATTCACTATATTCTGGGAGAGAGTATTTTTGCAACTACTTTTATTGGATTAATATTGATTGTAGCCGGAATATTGTATCAAAAAATACCTTTTAAGAACAGAAAGCCCAATTAGAGGTTTATTTAAGGGGAATAATCAGGATGAATAGCATTTAGTAATGAAAAGAATGATTAGATATTCAGGAATAATATTCTTAAGCATAATTGCCGTATTTGGTTTTCAGTACTGCACTAAAGATCAAATTTTGCCGGCCGGGAAGGAATTAGAGCTTCAGGCTGCCGGGGCAGTGCATAGTTTAATGGAGGATTGGTACCTGTGGTATGATTCTATGCCAGTTGTTAATAAGAATGATTATTTAACTCCCGAAGATATGATGAGTGCAATGAGATATCTGCCCCGTGATATATGGAGTTATGTCAGCACCCTGGAAGAGTATAAGAGCTATTTTGAAGAGGGTACATATGAAGGACATGGATTTTCATATCGAGGTGATGCGGAAGGGAATTATTGGATATTGTTCGTTTACAAAAGTAGTGATTTTTATAGCAAGGGCGTTCGCCGGGGCTGGAGGATACTGAAAGTAAATAATACTACAATTCCCCCTTTGGCAAACTTATCTGATTATATGAGTGAAACCACAGATGTGTTTTTATTTTTAAAACCGGATGGAGCTATTGTTGAAATTACTTCTACCAGGAAGCTGATTACCATAAATTCAGTTTTGCATGCAGATACATTGCACATTAATGGGAAGATTGTGGGGCACCTGGTTTTTAATAGTTTTATCGAACCAGCCATAGTTGAACTTGATAATATTTTTAGTTCTTTTAAAGATCTGGGTGTGCAGGAATTAATATTGGATATGAGGTATAATAGAGGTGGACGGATGGATGTAGCTTTGAAACTGGCAAGCCTGATTGCAGGTTCTGCAAATTCGGGTAAGATCTTTGTGAAATATATGTATAACGATAAGCAAGAAGGCAATAATTCGGATGTTTTGCTCAAGAGCGAAACAAACTCATTAAACCTTTCAGAATTTATTGTTCTTACATCAGGTAGTACTGCCTCTGCCAGTGAAGCCATTATCAATGGATTAAAGCCTTATATGACAGTAACTACAATAGGAAGCCCTACCTATGGGAAGCCGGTTGGGATGAATGTGTGGAGTTACGGTGACTTCTATGTATTTGTACCAGTAACATTCAGGCTTGTCAATAGCCTTGGAGAGGGAGAATACTTTGCCGGTTTACCTGTGGATTCAAATATGGATGACGGACTGGAATGGGAGTTTTCTGATAGAAATGAAATCTTCCTGAAGGAAGCAATAAATTACTTGAGCACTGGGACTCTTACAGGAACTACAATACCATTAAAATCATATATTCCTCTTCATCCGCAAAAATATGGCTTGAAATGGGAAATCGGTGCAGAATAGAAGATGTCTGAATTTTGAATAAGGAAAGAATTATATTAGGATTTGATCCGGGAACAAATATTTCCGGATATGGAATTATTTCTGTCTCAGGAAATACACCGAAACTTATTGCTCTGGGGATCATAGATTTGAGAAAAATTAAGGATCCTTATCTCAAATTACAAACAATTTTCAAAAGAACCCTTGGCCTGATAGATGAATTTCATCCGGATGAATTAGCCATTGAAGCCCCATTTTACGGGAAAAATGTACAATCAATGTTGAAGCTGGGGCGCGCACAGGGGGTCGCTATGGCAGCTGCCTTGTACAGATCAGTTCCTATATTTGAGTATGCTCCGCGGAAAATTAAAATGGCTATAACCGGCCAGGGGGGAGCCTCCAAAGAACAAGTTGCTGGCATGCTTCAATCCTTGCTGCACGTAAAATCATTTCCTAAACAACAGGATGCTACAGATGGCCTTGCTGCAGCTATGTGCCATTTCTACCAGGGCAATGCAGCTAAACAGCAAAAAGGATCTAATAGCTGGAAGGATTTTATCAATAAAAATCCTGATAGAGTGGGGTGATAATGAAATAATAGTTAGACCTGATAAAAGAGTCACAAGGCCAGATTTCAAATTACTCCAAAGGAGTCTTTTGGACAAACACCAGGGATTAAGCAGTTTGAGTATTGGGATTTGTGATTCATACCATCATTCCATTCTTCCTTTCTTTGTCCTGCACCCCTTTTCGTATTCCATATTAACTCAAGAATTCTCTGCGAAAATCAGCGTCATCTGCGTGCAATCTTCACTTATCCCTTTTCAACTTAATTCTTTCCTTATTTTTTCTGCAAGTTCCTCAAATTGCTCCTTGCTTAATTTTAATTTAGGTTTTGAAAAGCTAATATCTGATTCAGAATTTATGGGGATCAGGTGTATGTGTGCGTGGGGAACTTCAAGTCCCAGAACGGCCATCCCTATTCGTTTACAGCTAACATGTTTTTCTATAGCCAGGCCAATCTTCTTTGAAAACACCATCATGCCCGCTAAGAGATCGTCATCCAGGTCAAATAAATAATCTATCTCCAGTTTAGGAATAACCAGAGTATGCCCCATTGCCAGGGGATTTATGTCTAGAAAGGCATAATAATGATCATTCTCGGCAATTTTGTAAGAAGGAATCTCTCCATTAACGATTTTTAAGAATATTCCTGACATAGCTATTTGGAAATATTAATAATTTCAAACTCTATTTTCCCTGATGGGACCTGGATAACAACATGGTCACCTACTTTTTTCCCAAGAAGACCTTTAGCAATAGGAGTTCCAACAGATAATTTCCGGGATTTTAAATCAGATTCACTTTCAGATACAAGCGTATACTCCATTACCTGTCCGGTTTGAATATTTTTGATTTTCACCTTGTTTAAGATTTGAACGTTTGAGTCATCAATTAAGGATTCATCAATTATTCTTGATTTGGATATTAAGTTGCTTAATTTAGCAATTTTAATTTCCAGCAGGCCTTGAGCATCTTTTGCTGCAGAGTATTCAGCATTTTCTGACAAGTCACCTTTATCTCTTGCTTCAGCTATCTGTTTTGAAATATCAGGTCGCTCAATTGAAATAAGATATTCGTGTTCTTCTTTCAGTTTTTTTAATCCCTCTTCAGTTATGTAGGAAATCTCGCTCATAGTTTAACTCTACGTAAAAATATAAAAAACAAAAAAGAATTCCGATTGTATGGAACTCTTTCCTGTTGCAAAGATAATGATTTTTTACATTTGACGAAACCCGGTGAAAATATATGCAACTGACTTCATAAAAAAGGGATTAAAAATGCTTTGGATTTAGGATTTCGGAGTAAATAATGGCCTTTTTTATTTCAAAATCCTCAACCAGAGTTTCTAGCTCCGTGGGTTTAATATTTTCATCAACGGAGATGGAATCTGCCATATGTTCAGTTGACATAGCCTCTCTCATTCCTGTTTCAATTTTTACCGTATTTGGATCGTCCTGAGCAAATACCGATACCCCTTCACCTGTTTCAGGTTCAATTTCTTCTTTCTTTTCTTTCCATTCCTCTTCGAATTCATTTTCTTCAAAAAAATCATCAGTGGCTTGAGGTGAGGAATCTAATTCCCGGGCAAATGGAGATTGTTCTTCCAATAAAGTATTCAGAAAACTTTCTATTCCTCTTTTAGGAGTTTGAGTCTCTGGTTTTTCGTCGGGCAGAGATTCAAAACTATCACTGCTTACCGTTTTTGGAATGGCTTTTTTCCTTTTTTTCAAAAAACTGGCTGCCAGTATTACAACTGTAATAACCAGGTAAACGATAGTGCTTATTGAGTCTTCCATTATTGTGTGTTTATTAAGTTATGCCATATTAAAGATGCTTTACCATCTTTTTTTTGCTTTCTTTTTCTTAAATGGGCGTACAAAAAAAGGTGTTTTTTTTGTCTTGTTGTTTTTATCCGCTTTTTTTTTAGATGCCTTCATCCTTTCCTGGGTTTCCTTATCCTGCATGTCAAATCTATGCTTTGCAGACTTTGCCCTGGCTTTTTCATAGTCTATTTTTTGTTGCTTTTGAAGACTCTCAATTTGCTTTTGATTTTTCTTTATTTCCCGGGATACTTTTTGCGGATAAGAAATCAGGGTAATGAAAAACAGGAAACATAGAAGAAAAATATGTTTTCGCGATATAATATATATTTTTGCAGAGCGTTTCAATTAATATTATGAACACAAGAATTAATTATTCAAAATTAAGGAAATTTTTGTTAATCTCACTTGTTTCTTTGATGATTGCAGCTTGTAATAAGGGAGAAAAGCATTTAGTGCCGGATGTCCCAACAGATTTTGTAATAAACCTGGATGATCCCAGGTTTATTGACCTTAATGCGGTTGGGAATTCAGTAATTGTAAGCAGTAGTTACTGGGGAAATCTTTCTGCAGGGTACAACAATCATGGTATTATTGTTTACAGGGCAGGTAATGATGAATTCTATGCTTTTGACCGCACCTGTACCTTTGAAGAACAACTCAATGAAACCGTAGATCTGGATATTCCTACCGATCTAACTGCTGAGTGCCCGAATTGCGGTTCTAAATATACTCTTCCAAGCCTTGCTTATCCCGATAAAGATGGCCCTGCTACCTATCCCCTGAAACAATATTACGCTGAATACTCAAATAATACAGTCTGGATCCACAATTAAGAATTGGAAAATTGGAATGTTGTAAGAACTTGCCAGGACCTCTGGATACCTGCATTGGAAAAGACAAATTATATCTTTATTACAAATTAGTGTTTAATCAAGTTGGCAGGTCTTTCTGATTCCTGTTTCTTGGCTTTTAGACTCTGTGACTTTTTCCTGTTTTCCGTACGAAACGCCCAAATCCCTGTAACTACTTGAATTTCAATTGCAGTTTCACTAAATTGGGTGTTGCAAGTCTGAAAATAGGGATAATAAAAAGTGCCTTCAAATTACTTAAAGGCATTAATTTCTATAATCAAAACATCCTTAATATGATTATCCCATAGGGATAAAATGTTACACCCAGGGACGTAAGTCCCTTGATAATCAACTACAAATAAGTA
>DAOWNN010000319.1 GCA_030642585.1 Bacteroidota bacterium
AAAAGAACGATGGGGAGATTTTTTTATCAATATCGCAGAAAAATATTTTATTCCCGGTTTAAGCAAACACATTGTGTTTAAAGACATTGCTACTCCTGCTACTTATTCCCGTTACTCCGGCTCGCCAACCGGAAGTATATATGATATGGCTTCAATTGTTACCCAATTCGGTCCAAAACGTTTGCCTTTTAAGACACCGGTTGAGAACCTTTATCAACCAAAATTTGCCCATGGATTATATGGATGTATGATGAATGGTGTTCAGATGGTTGATATGTTACTGGATCGGAAATTTAACGACGGGAATTCCCTGTTCAATCCAAGGAAATAGTTTTATAGGGAATTTCAGGAGTAGAGTAAAAAAATAAGGGTTTTTGCATTTTTTTATCTGAAAAAATTAAGTGTTGGGCTAAAGCCCTATCTATATGCTTGTTAACTAACCCCAGCCTTAAGGCTGGGGTTAAGTAAAATACATGTATGCTGGACTTTAGTCAATAATGTTTTATGATTACTCCGATTATTGATGTTTCAGTACATTGTCGGGGTATTTCTATAATTATAACTAATTATATTTTACTGTTAGACAGACAATTATGCTATAAGTGAATCTCCCTATTATTCAATAATAAAACCCACCAATGTCTGAATATTGTGAGGTCCTGGCAGAGTTTAATCCGGAAAGATCTTTTTCCAACTCTCACCTTCGGTGATCTTGATCAAAGGACTATGCTCCAATCCCTATTTTATGCGTATCAATAGCCAGGTGTCTTCGTATTTAGTATGATTCTTTCTGATCCTGAATATTTCCTGCCTGGCAGCTTGTTCATCATTGGTTCCCAAAACTGAGACCCGGTACAGGCCTTCCTGGTTTTGCAGGAGCTCTGATATAAAACCAAATTGTGCAATATCTTCCTGATGCTGCACGGCATTTTCTCTTATATTGAAACTCCCAATTATTACATAAAATTTGTATATAGACAGCTCTTCCCCGGGCTCTTCTATAATCACTTCCTCCTTTTCCTGAATTTCCAGGACAGGCTCAATTAAGCTTTCCTGTGACTGAATCTCCGGAGGCTTTGGATTTGCTTCTGATTGACTTTTCTTTTGAGTACTACAGGCAACAAGGCCCAAAAACATTATGAACAATAATAAACCTAAGTTTCTCATATTGATTTTATTGGATTAGAATATGCAAATATGAAAAAGTTTCCTGAACATTCTCCCAGAATAGACTAATTTATTGAGAAAATATCTGAATTTTCATACTAGCCACCCACAGGCAGGATATCATTTCAATGAATAGCTTAACTAAAAGGAGTTCACCACAAAAATAATATGGTTATATGGCAGGCGTTGATCCGGATTTTCAGAATGTCTTATGATACCAATAGAACTGTCAAATACCCACTGATCCCAATTAATTTCATCCATTTTTACCTGGACCGCTATATATGTACCTCTACGGAGTTTTGCAACCGGACTTGTGCCTTCTTCAAAATTCAAACCTAATGAAAATTCCTGCACAATTTTATTCCGGTTTTTTGTAAGAACCATGTTTAACAATGCTTCTCCAATATTTGTAAGTGAGGAAAGTGTTGGAAGGGATGCATTTACCAGATCAAGGCCAAGTCGTACAGCATCGTTCTCCAGAACCTTCAGTGCACCTTCATCCCTGTTATTGCTTACATTTATGGTTTTAACCCAGAATTCCAGGCCCTGGGATGGAACATTCAGCCCCCTGAATATTGAGTTCCCCATTCCACCTGCTCCCTGCTTTTCCTTTGACAAAAAACGCTGCTGAAACTGTATGGTTTGCATTTTTGTTGAGTCTGAATCATGGGCATGATTAATCTCAAAACTCATCAAAACATTATGACGGCCTGCCCCCGGATAATTCATAGTGAACAGTCCACCCAGCAGAATATTCACCTTTTTTCCGATAAGATCTTTTTCAGGCTCAATAGTTCCTGCATACTGTATGGGAACAATCCCCTTTTGTTCCGGGCTGAAATATCCGAATGAATGCTCTGTGCCTCTCCATTTTGCACGCGCCAGCTTTGGACTTTCGGCCAGTTCACTTATCTTTTCATCACCCATATCGGGGTTTTCATCCAGGAACTTCTGTATTTCCAGGGCTCCTTCAGAGTCATCAATTACCTTAAGGTATCTGATAATTTCATGAACAGTAAGATCAGATATTCTGGTTTTCATGGCTTTGGTGAATTAATGAATAATACTTTCTTCAAAATACAAAAAAAAATACAAATGACACAGGAGTCAGGATAGATTAAATTTCCCTATTTTAAAATCCCATCGGCAGGAGTCTAATATTACAAAAAAAAATTAAGAAATATTTCTTTCCAAATGTATATCCCCTACGGGGAAACATTTAAATCCATAAAGTCTTTCTAATTGAATATATTTGTTTAATTAATAATTCCATGCATGCTTAATCGAATTATAGCCCTTCTTATTTTCGTATTGATGTCTGCCTGTAATTCTTCAAATAATCAGTCGGCAAATGAAGATACCAGTGAATATATTCAATCCATTCATGCCTGGAAAAATGAAAGAGTTAAATACCTGAAAGGGAAAGATGGATGGTTGAATCTTGCTGGCTTATTTTGGTTAAACCAGGGTGAAAATACAGTAGGAAGTGATTCA
>DAOWNN010000006.1 GCA_030642585.1 Bacteroidota bacterium
ATACTATTAACCTCCGAAGAACAACATAATTTAACTCAACTATTCAATTTTGGGTGACCCTGTGTCGAAGTCAGGAAAAAAGTCATGCAATAGTCAATAAGTTGAAATAGAGTTGTGATTCTATTGTATGACAGCAATCCGCCAAAGATAGAGAGCAAATGACTGCCAATTAGCAGCTAAACGAATGATAATTAGTTTTACAGCAATTCCAGGGTGATAACAATTTAAGTAATCTCACTACCTCCCCTACCTGGATGTAATCCATTCAACAATCCTGTCAGACCCTGGTTTCTCCTTTGAATAGGCAACATCTACCAGCTTCCCATTTTCATCAATCAGGTATTTTTGGAAATTCCATTTAACGGCAGTATCCATAACACCATTCTTATCCTTGCTTGTAAGCCATACATACAAAGGATGAATGTCCTCTCCCTTAACAGATATTTTAGCCATCATTGGAAAGCTAACTCCATAATTTTGTGTGCAAAATTCCCTTATCTCTTCATTTGTTCCGGGCTCCTGTTTAAGGAAATTATTTGCAGGAAAGCCAATAATCACGAAATCGTCGCCACCATATTTTTCATATAATGCCTGCAGATCCTCATATTGCGGAGTAAAGCCGCATTTAGATGCGGTATTTACAATAAGAACCTTTTTCCCTTTTAATGAGGCAAGATTGAAATCATATCCCTCCAGGGTTTTAACTTTAAAATCATAAAAACCAGATTGTGCAAAAGAAACTGCTGTAAACATCATAAAACTAATTAGAACAGAAATAAATTTCATTTTTTTAAATTTTGGTGATGTGCAAAGATAAAACAAAAATTCTACTTAGAACAATTCTAAATAACTGATCTTTAAAATCGTTAAAATAAAATACTGACAACCCGACCTAAAGTCTGGTTGCCAGTTTGAAAACCAGGTCGTAACCACACTCCTGGTACCTTAGAGACTAAAAAAACTTGACCTGATGCCTCACAGAGATAACACTAGGAATCTACTTTTCCCTAAAAATATTTCTAAAATTGAAAAATAGAGAGCAAACAAGTGCAAGCAGGAATAAAATAAGGGTCCAGGTATCCGTGGTAGATTGTGAAGGATGTAGATTAAAAAATTGCTCCAACAAGTATTGGATATAGGAAGTTGGCAAATCGGTTTTACCCAACTTGTACAGCACCTGGTAATGCCAGTCTGTTAAAGGACAGTATCCCCATCCATAAAAAATTCCCAGAAAAGTCCAGCTTGCTCCGGTAAGGCCAAGTATAATCAAGTTGGCCTTGCGTGTAATCTTCCAAATCCATCCAAATAAATTAAACAGGATCAGAACTGCATGAAAAACCAGGAAGAATATATTTATTATCTCATACATTTTTTATAGAGCATCACTCCCAGTGAAGTACAATCTTGCCTATGGAAGAACGTCCTTCAAAATAAGCATGTGCCTTTGCAATTTCATCTGCCCTAAATTCTTTTCCCACATGAGGTTTTATAAGTCCTTTTTGATACAATTCAACCACCTTGTTTAAGGATCGTTCTATAACTTCAGGCTTTTGATCTGCAATTTGAAGCATATTTACACCTATTATCCCTTGTGAATTTATCATAAGTCCTACGGGATGTAAAAAACCAAAAGCCATCATTAATTTCAGCTTTGACACAAAACCTTTTTTTCTATTCAATTGATCTGATGCTCCATAGGCAATAATCCTGCCACCGGCATTCAACAAGGAACGGTCTTTCTTAAAGAATTTTCCTCCTACCGGATCAAAAATCACATCTACCTTCCTGCCTCCAAGCATTTTTGGTATTTCTTCTTCAAAATCCTTTTCCAGGTAATTAATGGCATGCTCCACACCCATGTCCTTTAAAAACTGTATTTTTTTGTCAGAGCCGACTGTACCAATTACTTTGCAAGCCCTGTTTAAGGCTAACTGAACAAGAGCTATTCCCACACCTCCGGCTGCCACATGCACCAACACATACTCCCCATTCTGAATGTTTGCCATTTCGTAAGCAGCATATATAGCAGTGCAATATTGAGTGGAAAGGGCCGTAGCGGCACCATTATCCATTGAGTCTGAAATTGGACTTACCGCACTGGAATCGGTTTTGGCATATTCAGCATATGCTCCAAAGCGGGTAAAGGCTACAACTTTTTGTCCTCTTTGCAGGTTTTTAACATCTGCACCTATGTCTGAGATGCGTCCAACCACCTCATATCCCAGCACAGAGGGAATTGGTGGAGCTGCTTTATACAATCCTCTCCTTGCCATTACATCTGCAAAGTTTAAACCAAAACTCTCTACTTTTATCAAGACTTCAGAGGCTGAAATTTCCGGTTTTTCAATTTCTGCTATCTGAAATGCTTCTTCCGATGATCCGTATTTAACTAGTTGTATTGCTTTCATTTTATAATTTAAGAATGTATTTAACCAGTATAGTTATATTTATTCATTAATCTACAATACCAGCTTGCTTAAAACGAATAAATGAGATGAAACTGCTTATCATTAACCAGAAGGTTAATAAAAGAATAATGACAGAAAGTGAGGAAAGAACCAGGTCATGATCTTTGTAATAAAGGATTAAATTTTGAATCATTGCCCAGATTGTCATAACAAGCACAAAAACCATGGGAATAAAGGTAATAAGTACATTTTTTTGTTTTTTAACCAGATAAACAGAAACTATTGCCAGAGCCAGGGCTGCAAGCAACTGGTTTAAAGAACCAAATAATGGCCAAAGTACCAGGGCTCCTTCACCAGCCGGCCTGGAAAAAGCAAGCATTCCTGCAGCTGCAACTACAATAAATGTTGCAAAGTAACGGTTATTAAACGGCTTGATGATCTTACCACTCCTGTTAGTAAAAATTTCCTGAAGTGATAATCTCTGAATACGTGTGGCTGAATCAAGGGTTGTATTGGCAAAACTTACAATAAATACTGCGATTATTGATTTCCCTATCAAAGGGGGAATCCCCAGGCTTCCTATCAGGTTGGCAGATCCTTCAACAAAGGCTCCCAGTTTAGCGTTCAGGCCAGAGGCAGCTGACCATGAACTATAATGCTCATAAAATGCATCAGGATTATCCATACCAAGTCCTCCTGCTATTGCCAATAATACCAGCACAGCTAACAGGCTTTCCAATAACATGCCTCCATAACCAATGAAAAGAGTGTCTGTTTCTTTAGCTACTTGCTTTACGGTTGTGCCGGAACTAGCCAGGGAATGAAATCCGGATATAGCCCCACAGGCTATGGTAATAAAAAGCAGGGGTGCAAGAGGAGGTATATCACTCCCAGCTTGAGTAGCAGCTGGATTTATGGCCGGGGCTGTAATTTGTGGATGGGCAAAAATCAATCCAAGAAATAAGAGAGCCATAGCTATAAGAAGCTGATGTGAATTAATATAATCTCGTGGTTGCAATAACTTTTGCACTGGAACTGTAGATGCAAAAAAAACATAAATCAGTAAAACCAGAACCCAGGCAGATACAGAGAGGTTTTTTGCCTGTACAGGATCATGAACCATGGATTCAAACAGTGGTGTCAGGTTCAAAGGGTACCAGGCCCCAATTATTACTGTGATGTACATCAGTACAACTGCAACAATCGAATACACAAGATCATTTTTCCCTTTTTGAATTTGTATCCCTAACCACAATGCAATTGGGATTTGCATCCAGACAGGGAAAACTGCCTCGGGATACATTTCAAAAAGCAATCCTACAATCATTGCGAATACAGAAATCACTATAAACAGTAAAAACTGCATGATGAACTGGAAAGCATACCTGGCACCCGGACTTATTAAATCTCCGGTCAGTTCACCAATGGTTTTACCTTTATTCCTGGCAGAAATTACAAGGGTAGTAAAATCATGAACCGCTCCCATTAGTATTGAACCGACTAAAACCCATATAAATGCAGGCAACCATCCCCAGATGATCCCAATTGCAGGGCCTACAATTGGACCAAGTCCGGCTATAGTGGTAAAATGATGACCAAATATTATATGCTTTTTGGTGGGGACATAGTCTATACCATCTTCCAGTTCGTGAGCTGGCATAGGATTATCATTGCTTAATTTAAATATTTTTCTGGCTAAAAATTTACCGTAAGTATTATAAGCAACAATATAAGCTACCAGGGCAAGCAGAATAAGAACTAAAGAATTCATTTCAGTTTATTTAACAGCAATGGAAGATATTTCTATATCTGCATCCAGGGGTAATCGGGCAACTTCAACTGCAACCCTGGCAGGATATTTTCCATCAAAAAAACTTGCATATACCTTATTCACTGCATTATAATTATCAAGATCTTTAAGATATATGGTACACTTTACAAGATTTGAATAATCCATCCCGTTCATTTTTAAAATTACCCCAATATTCTGCATAACCACCTTTGTGGCTTCGACAATATCACCCTTAACAAGTTTTCCAGTACCTGCTTCAATTGGAATTTGTCCTGCAAGATACAAAGTGTTCCCGGTTAAAATATAAGGGCTGTAAGGAGCAATGGGTTTGGGTGTGTCTGTAGTTTGTCCATACGAAAGAGAAAAGATAAGGCTAAAAGCCAAAAAAAGGAATGTGGATTTCATCAGCTATAATTTTTGGATTGAACACCCAAAAATAACGAAAAAATTGAGATGATTCTAAAACCTGGTTTCCTGATGGTAGGTCATGCATTCTGCTTCCTGGCAGATACTGGTTTGTTAAAACGGTAGAATTTCAGATATTTCCATAGATAAAACCCTGTTAAGCGTGTCGCTAACAGAAACATCATATGTTAATTTTCCCTTCACAAGTGGTACAAGTGCAGTGAAATTTACAGATTCGGTGCTGTATTGTACTCCATCAATCATCAATGTAATATCAGCTTTGCTGAAGGATTGTTTAAACCTCATATATTCTGTGGTTTCGCCAGGAATAATTGTCCCATATTCATTTATTCCTTCAGAGGTATCAACATGTACATTTGTATAAGTATAGGGACTAACATTATTGATGCGGATATCATTGGGGCCATATTCCTCTTTGTTGCATGACTGAAACAGGGATGAAACAAAAAAGGCCAACATAAATACTGAAAAGATTTTTTTCATATGTTTAAAAATTATTTAGTTTTCTTGGTGCTCCCTGGAGTCTAAGTGTCTTAATGGCTTTCTTTTTCTTGCCACAAAGGCACCAAGGCACAAAGATTCACAAAGTTCATTTTTATGTTTCTTATCTCTTCCTGGTGTTTCTTGGTGTCTTAGTGACTTAGTGGCTATCTTTCTTGCTCCTCGCCCGGAAAATCCTAAATTCGGATGATAGATTCTGTTGGAACCCATCCTTCCTTCCCATCACTCAATCGTATTTTTGTCCAATCACCAACACTCTCTTTAACAGTTATTTTTGTTCCCTCATGTATCAGGAACAAATCTGTACCACTATGATCAGGTGAGCTTTCCACCGTTACAGAAGGGCTCAGCACCAAGGCTGTACCATGATTCAGAAGAAGCCTTCGGTGATGGTAAGAAAACACAAAAGACGAAACAGTAAGATACAATAATAATACGCTCAACCAGAAAAAAAGTTTCTTTACGCCATATTGCCTTAAGTATAGGTATAGGGATAAGGATAACAACAACAAAACAAAAGAAGAAATACTAAGGATTGCCCAAACATTGCTTGAAAATAAATTCACAAAAACATAATGCCATTCAGAAAGGATAAAACCGGGAACAGGTTCAATTTTATCTATCACAAAACTCTTTGCCAGATCCAGGTTATACTGAGTGTCTTCATTTCTGGGGTCCAGCAACAAAGCTTTTTCATAGTTTAAGATAGAATAAGTAACCTTATGAGATTTAAAATAAGCATTCCCAAGATTATAATATAATTCAGGTGCTTCGTATCCCTGCTCTATTACATATTCATACACCCTGATGGCATCTTCAAACTTCTCCCGGGAATAGAATGCATTTCCTGCCTGAAGGCTGTCTTCAAGACTACTTCCAAAGCTATTCAGGAAAATAAAAATAAGAGTTGCAAAAAACAATATTTTTTTTGTCATCTCATTTCAATTTTTGCTCAAGTTTCACAATCATTTTTACTGCCTTTTCATATACAAGCTTCATTTCTGAACCACTTACCTGGGGAGCATACTGGGCATACTCACATTCATCCAACAAATCTGAAAAAGCCCGAACAAGGTCTTTAGCTATACCATGCTTTTCAAGATTTACAGCAATATTTTCCCTGGAAAGGCCGGATGCCGGAATACTTAATTTGTCACTTAAATAACCCCATAATGCCTTAAGGATTGCTTCATATAGTGCACCTTCATTAGAATCTTTCAAATAGTGTGATGCATTTTTCAATCTTTTCCTGGCCAGCTTACTTGCTTTTCTGTTTTTGGCCAGCATCACATTTGCCTGTTCCATGCGTTTCCTTTTTCTAAGAAAATATACCAGGCCAAAAACCAGAAAAAATACAAGATAAAGAAAGAAAAACCACAATTTTCCCCACAGAGTATTTCCAATCAATCTAAGCTCTACTGCACCGGTTTGGATAAACCGAATATCTTTCCCAATGAACCGAATATCTTCTTTTGAAGGAGAACTAACCATAGTTAATCCCTCTTCATTTTCTCCTTTTTCTACAATAATTTGAAATTCCCCTGAACTCAAACTCTTATATCTTGTCTCTACAGGATCAAAATATGAAAGCTTTACCGGAGGAATCCTAAACTTCCCGGCAAATCTGGGAATCATAAGATACTCAAAGGTTTTTGATCCGGATGTTCCTGACATAGAAGATTTAATATTGGAAGTAACTTTTGGATCATAGGATTCAAAATCCAATGGAAAATCAATTCCTGGTGCCTGAATCAACTTTAGATTTCCCTGTCCCAAAACCTTAATCCTGAGGGTCACTGCTTCATTTGTTAAAACCTCATTTTTATCCAGGCTTGCTTCCATTCTGAATGAACCTACAGCACCTGAAAAAGCCAGTGGTTTTCCGGCGGGAAGTGGCTTTACCTTAATTTTTATTTCCGGGCTTGAAATATCTTTCCTAAGAGTCTGATAAGAGTCAAAAAAATCGTCGAAAAAACTTCTTGAACTTTGAGAAGAAACCCTTTGTTGTACAAGAGCCGTTATTTCCACCGGATCAATCACTAAGTCACCACTTTTTTGGGGGAACAGAACAAATCTTGAGAGTACCCCTGTACCATAGATCTGTCCATTTACATTTTCCCTTACCAGGGATTGCAAAGGTGGAGTTTCAATATCTTCCCGCAAGAATCCGGCAAAGTCAGGATACCTAACATCATCAAAACCTGAGAGGTTAACACGTGAATAAATTTTAATAGTAGCGGTTAAACGATCGCCCTGGTAAATTTCTCGTTTATCTACAATTAAACGTACAAAAAGATCCTCATTGCCTATTCCCTGAAGACTTGTAGTGGTTCCTTCAACTATAGAAGATTCTTCGGAACTACCTGAAACCACTTCAATTTTTAAAGGCTGCGATTCATGTCTTTTGCCTTCTACAATTACCATAGCTGCTGGAATAACAAATTCACCCTCAGCCATAGCTTGTAGAATATATGTATAGGTATAGGAAATATTCCGGCTTAGTTTTCCATTGATCACAGATGTGCTCTGGTTATAAGAAGTACTTGGGCCCATTAATACATTGAAATCCTGAAGTACGGGAAGTGTAAATTGCTCTGTTTTCCTGTTGATGGTAAAAACAAGTCTAAACTGCTCACCCTGCTCGACTACTCCTGGAGCTGAAGCAGTAAACTGAATATCCTGAGCATTCAATAATGTTGAACTATTCAAAAACAACAAAAGGAATACTAAACAAAACTGTCTCATGAGCATATAACTTTCTAACAACTTTTGCCCGTAGGGCAAAGTATTTTAGCTGTGTTATTCAATGATAAAATTTATACTCTGTATGAGTTTAACACCAGAGAATAATCCCAGATAATCTCATTAGAGGTATATCCCCTACAGGGAAATTTCGAAATTAATACCTCTTACTACAATACTATAACCGCTACGCGGTATTTTTTCTCATCAATAAAATAATCAATAATAAACTACAGAAAATATATCTGTTTATAGTTAGTTTCACATTCGAAATCTGGTTCATTTCATTTTTCCAACAAATAATAAGCTTGTAAAACTACCAATTAATCACTGTTTTCACCTTTGCTTTTGAAGCTTTTGCTTTTTTCACCTTTTCCTGCACTCCTTTTTCATCATCCTGCAGAGCCTGCAATATTCTCTCTGCATCCTCCTTCGAGATTTGATCAGGAGAAGGTTTCTGTTCCTGATTCTGGTTTTGATCCTGATCCTGAGGTTCATTTTGCTGATCCTGGTCCTGTTGATCCTGCTTATTATCCTTATTCTCCTGATCCTTATTCTTATCCTGTTTATCTTGATCTTGATCCTTATCCTGGTTTTGATCTTTATCTTGTTGCTGTTCCTGCTGTTGCTCCTCTAACTTATCCTGAGCAAATGCAAGATTATACTTAGTTTCAAGATCATTCGGATTGTTTCTTAATGCATTTTTATAGGCTTCAATACTTTCTTCAAGTTTACTTGCCTGGAGATATGAATTTCCAAGATTATGAAAAGATCCTGATCGGGCTAATTTTTCAGACTCCTTTTCTGATAATTTCTGAAACTGACTTGCCGCTTCCTCATATTTTTCCTGTTTGTAAAGTGCATCTCCAATATTGAATGAAGTTACAAAAGGAAGTTTTGTATCTTCCTGGGCTTTCCTGTATAAAATCTCAGAATCATCATATTTCTCCTTTTCAAATTCTCTATTCCCCTCCCGGATTAGTTTACGATCTTGTTGAGCATAAACGACTTCGCTTAAAAACAGGCTCATCGCTATAATAAGATATAGATTTAATTTCATGTGTCTACAATTTCATTATTTATCAATTCTGAATAAACTTATATGCTTAAGTTTTCTGTTTTTTCTTTCAAGAAGTAAATATTCTATAACCAGAAGAATGAGAGCCAGAGCAACCGGATATTGATAAATATCTTCATATTCAGAATACACTCTTGCCTCAATTTCTTTCTTTTCCATTTTATTGATATCCTCAAAAAGTGCATTTAAACCCAACCTGGTATTGTTGGCCCGAATATATTTTCCTCCACCCACAGAAGCAATCTCCTGTAGCATCTTTTCATCCAGTTTACTAATCACCACTTTACCTTCCCTGTCTTTAAGAAAATTTCTATGTCCTGTAGCGGATTGTGGTATTGGACTGCCTTTTGGTAATCCAACACCTATTGTATAAACCTTTATTCCCTGCTGATTGGCTTGTTTCGCCATTACCAGTGGATCATCCTCATGGTTTTCGCCATCTGTAATAATAATCAATGCCCTGTTCATTTCTTCATCAGGGGTAAATGAACTCATTGCCAGATCAATTGCAGCGCCAATTGCGGTACCCTGTACAGGAACAATGCCAGGAGAAATGGTGGATAAAAACATTTTGGCCGAGGCATAATCGTTTGTTATTGGAATTTGAGAGTACGCTTTCCCTGCAAAAACTATCAGTCCAATCCTGTCATTTACCAATCTGTCAACCATTTTCGAGACAGCTTGTTTGGCTTTTTCCAATCTGTTTGGTTGAATGTCTTCTGCCATCATAGAATTAGACACATCCATAGCAATAATAATTTCTATTCCTTTTCTTTTAATTTCCTGTAGTCTGGTACCATATTGAGGTCTTGCTATAGCCAGAATTATAAATACAAGGGCAAAAACATAGAGAGTAAGCTTGATTGTTGGCCTGGATCTCGAAACATCTGGCATTAATATACTTAACACCTCAGGATCGCCAAAACGCTTCATCCTTTTTCTTCCAATTGCAGTACTAATATTGAACAGCACAATAAATGCCGGTATCAACAACAAAAAATACAAAAACTCAATATTTTCAAACCGAAACATGAACTTTTAATTTTAAATGATAGAAACCTATATGGGCAGAGCCCTGAATAACAGAATTCTAAATAAACCTTCTGCCACCAAAAAAAAGAATGCAATCAATGCAAAACCTGCAAATTCTTCTTTTCTCCTGCTCACTTCCTTTACTTCTATTTTCGACTTTTCAAGCTGATCTATTTGCTCATAAATTTCCTTTAACTTCCTGTTATCCGTAGCTCTGAAATACCTGCCATCAGTTGCCAGGGCAACCTCCTTTAGCACCTTCTCATCAATTTCCACTTTCATATTCTGGTATTTTATGCCAAATGGTGTATTCACAGGATAAGGTGCCATACCCATAGTTCCAACACCAACAGTATAAACTCTTATTCCGAAAGTTTTTGCTATTTCCGCGGCAGTCTTAGGTGCAATTTCACCTCTGTTGTTAACTCCGTCTGTCAGGAGAATAATTACTTTACTAATAGCCTTACTATCCTTTAACCTGCTTATTGAAGTTGCCAGGCCATTTCCAATGGCAGTTCCATCCTCAATCATTCCACTTTCAACGTCATGAAAAAAATTAATCAAAACCGAATGGTCACTTGTTAAAGGACACTGGGTAAAACTTTCGCCCGCAAAAACCACCAGTCCGATTCTGTCATCTGGTCTTCCCGAAATAAACTCAATTGCAACATTTTTTGAAGCTTCCAGACGATCAGGTTGAAAATCCCTTGCAAGCATACTGCTGGAAATATCCAGGGCAATTATGATATCAATCCCCTCTGTGGTTACATTCTGCCAGTGTTCAGTAGATTGAGGTCGTGCCAGAACAATAATTAAAATGCCAAAAGCAAAAACTCTAAATACAAACATCAGATGTCTGAGATACTGGCGAACAGAGATCCTGCTATTATTAAAGGCTTCAAGCGAAGAGAATTGAAGACTTGCTTTAGAATACCTGTCCCTGAGTATATACCACAATATTGCAGGTATAAGCAACAGTAGCAAATATAACAGTTTTGGATATTGAAATACCATATCTCTCATTTCACTTCCTGATTTGTTTTTTCTATTGACAGCTCCTTACTTTTATCTTCTTCTGACTTGCTATTGGTTTCCGGATCCTGCTTGCCGGCTTCATCAATTTCAACAGGATCTGGAATAGATATTTTTGTGTCATTTACAAAAATATATGCATCCAAAAGGCATGCTTCATTCTCATTTGGAGAAGGCTTTAGTTTAGCAAACTTAGCCAGGTCAGAAATAGTCAGGGTAGATCTCAGTTTATCAAACAAACGATTATCATTGAAAGCTGTCTTTCTCAGAGAGTTCAGAATCTCATCACTTGTTTGTTCCATGGCATATATTTCATACCTGCCTTCTAAATATATTCTAAGTATCTCAGTCAGACGGCTGTAATATTCCTTTTCCCTGTTATTTTGCCATAGTCTTTCTTCTTTTACTTTATCTAATTCCTGCAAAGCAGTGATATGTGGTGGCACAAGAGGTTTAAAACGAACTCCTATTTGCTTCTTCCTTTTCCTTTTACGTATAAACCAGAAAACCGCAAATAGAATCGCTGCCAAAATCAATAATCCTAAAATATATGGAAGAACTTCTATAAATTGTACTGGAGCTCCATAAGGTAATTTAATATCAAATATTGCTTGATTTGTATCCAGTGGCATGGTCAAGACCTGCAGATATACTTCCTCAGAAATAAGCTCCTTGATAAGGTTTGCTGTATTAGTAGTAAACTTACTTCCGGGAATCTTATAATAACCGCTGTCAAAACAGGTAATCAGTAAATCCTGCTGTAATAGCAGATATTCCTCATCAACAATCAAAGTATCAATCTCAGATTTTTCCAGGATCTCAATATTATTCACCAGTGTATCTGTAAACTGAGGAAAAATTATAGTCAGGTTTGACGGCTGCTTCAGCTTCAAAGAATAGCGCATCTGGTCTCCAATAAGAATAGTATCTGCGCTCAATGAAGTTGATATCATAATATCCTGCGACTTTGAATTTGTACAAGTCAAAGTAATTAGCAGGAAGCTTAAAAGTATATATTGACCAATTTTCTTCATTACACTAACGGCTTTTAAACAATTTCATCAGTGGTTTAACATAATCTTCTCCTGTACTTATGGAAGTCTGGTCTATTCCATTTCTCCTGAACATTGTTTCGGTTTTATTAACCTGTTGTGTCCACCACTCTTTATATATGTTCCTGGTATAAGAAGACATGGTATCAATCCATTTTTCATTACCACTTTCAGCATCCTTCAATCGAAGAAGGCCAACCGGGGGCAATTCAATTTCTCTTTGATCGTAAATTTTCAAAGCTACCAGGTCGTGCTTATTATTTGCAATTTTCAGGGCCTCTTCAAAATCTGAAGAAATAAAGTCTGAAAGCAAAAATGCAGTGCATTTTTTCTTTATGGCATTTGTAAGATACCTGAGAGGCTCAGAAAGATCAGTTTGGTTACTTTCAGGTTTAAAGTTTATTAGTTCTCTTATTATGTGCAAGATATGCTTCCTGCCTTTCTTTGGAGGAATAAACTTTTCAAGCCTGTCACTAAAAAAGAGAACACCTATTTTATCACTATTCTGTATTGCTGAAAAAGCTAAAACAGCTGAAATCTCGGTAATCATATTTTTTTTCAGCATGCTTTGCGATCCAAAAACACTTGACCCACTGACATCTACAAGAAGCATTACAGTTAGTTCCCTCTCTTCTTCAAATATTTTTACATAAGGATGGTTAAACCTGGCTGTAACATTCCAGTCAATGCTTCTGATATCATCCCCATACTGGTATTCCCTCACCTCACTAAAAGCCATCCCCCGTCCTTTAAAGGCACTATGGTATTCTCCTGCAAAGATATTCCTGCTAAGTCCCCTGGTTTTTATTTCTATGGCCCTAACCCTTTTTAATAATTCAGTAGTCTCCATTCCATTATTCCATTATTCCTCTATTCAACTATTCAACTATTCTACTTTTTTAGTTACTCGCACCCGCAATTGTTTATCTAAGCCATTCCATACTTATAGAACAATATGTTTTTTTAAGCTACTATAAAAGCAGTTAAATGGCCACCTCTAAAAAGCTGCTTGTGAGCATTGACCTCCTATCGGGTCTCAATGGTTCCACTGTCTTTACTTTTCACTACCCTGGTAGTAATAGAAAAAAACCATTCTGTCTTTTTTAATTTCTTACTTACAATTCTCATGTCTGCTTCATGTGTCCATAAGGTATCACCACTATTGACAAAACGCCTATTTAAATCTTTGATTACTTTCTTCTGAAGTGAATAATCAAATATCTGCTTATAGAATTTACATATATTTTCTTCATCCAGAAAAAATAAAAAAGTTTGTGTTCCGATCCTATCTTCATATTTCAGGTAGTGGTAATACTTATTGATGCTTGATGTATTCAGGCTAAAATCTTTATGACTGGCTCTCATCAATTGCTTAACACTATCGGCATGCATCCCTACAAATTCCTGTCCAATGACCTGGGATGTAGTCAAGCAAAAAAAGCTAATCAGTATGATTAATAGCTGTTTCATAAATAATTATTCAACAATTTATTTTAGCGTCTCTTTGCCAGAAAATAGATTCCGAATCAAGCTTGTCCCGAGTTTATCGAGGGGTTCGAAATGACGAACCCTAACAGGGAACCTTATCTTGACACTAGGGTACTTCTATAGTATCCAGTATTTCAGAGATAATTTCCTCTGATGTAATATTTTCAGCTTCTGCCTCATATGTCAATGCGACCCTGTGCCTGAGAACATCATGACAAACCTTCCTGACATCTTCTGGAACAACATACCCCCTTCTTTTAATAAAAGCATATGCTTTTGAAGCTAAAGCCAAATTAATGCTTGCCCTAGGTGATCCGCCATAAGCAATCATGTTTTTAAATTTCTCCAATTTATAATCTTCCGGATTTCTTGTGGCAAAAACGATATCAAGAATATAACGCTCAATTTTTTCATCCATATAAACTTCCCGAACCGTAGCCATAGCCTTCACAACTTCCTCAGGTTTAAGTACAGTATTAGGCACAGGAAATGTCTTTGAAAGATTTTCCCTGATGATAAGTTTTTCTTCATCTTTTGAAGGATACCCGACCACCACTTTGAGCATAAACCGGTCAATTTGTGCTTCCGGCAAAGGATATGTTCCTTCTTGTTCAATGGGATTTTGTGTTGCCAGAACCAGGAAAGGATCTGCAAGAGGATAAGTTTCTGATCCAATTGTTACCTGCCTTTCCTGCATAGCTTCGAGTAAAGCACTTTGAACTTTTGCCGGAGAACGGTTAATCTCATCAGCAAGGATAAAATTTGTAAAGACCGGTCCTTTTTTCACTATAAATTCTTCTTTCTTCTGACTATATATCAATGTGCCAATTAGGTCAGCCGGTAACAAATCTGGAGTGAATTGTATCCTGCTAAAATCTGCGTCAATGGTATCTGCCAGGGTTTTTATTGCAAGGGTTTTTGCCAGTCCCGGCAATCCCTCAAGAAGAATATGCCCATTCGATAGCAGACCTATTAGTAAACTATCTAGTAAATGTTTCTGTCCAATAATTACCTTGGTCATTTCCATGTTGATCAAATCAACAAATGCACTTTCTTTTTCAATTTTAGCATTTAATTCTTTAATATCTACCTGTTGGTTCATAATAAAATTTAATTTTACTTTATCTTTTAGAAAGACAAAAATAATACCTCTTTTGTAAATTCTCTGTTAAAAAAACTTAATTTTATTTTATGAGGCCATTTTTAATGCTATTAATTTCATTTTTCATTTTTTCTGCTTGCTCTTCGGATGAAAATGAACCTTCCATAAACAATTCAACTCCATATGGTAAAATAATTGTTGCTTACCTTAATGCCTGGGAAGATAATTGGGGAGAGAATTTTGAAAAAGCAAAACAAATAACACATATCAATTATGCATTTGCTAATATAAAGGATGGCAGTGTGATTGAAGGCAGTGATACAGATACTGAAACTATAGAAAAATTAAACACCCTAAAGCAAGTCAATAAGGATTTAAAAATTCTAATTTCAATAGGTGGATGGTCATGGTCGGATCATTTTTCTGATGCAGCGCTAATAGATAGCTCAAGGGAAGTATTTGCGAATAGTGCAATAGCATTTATGAAAAAACATAAAATTGATGGAATTGATTTAGATTGGGAATATCCCGGACAAATAGGTGATGGCAATGTTTACAGACCTGAAGATAAGGAAAACTTTACTGCAATTTTAAAATTATTAAGAGAAAAGTTAGATGCTTTATCAACTAGTGAAAACGAATATCTTTTAACAATTGCCACTGGAGCTAATCAAAATTATCTTGATCACACAAATTTAAAAGAAGCCCAGAAGTATCTTGATTTTATTAATATCATGACCTATGATTTTCATGGTGGCTGGAATAATAAAACCGGGCATAATGCTAATCTCACCATTTCAGAATTTGACGATAACGAACAAATGATAAGTTCTCAATTAGCTGTTGAACAACACATCAAGGCTGGCATTCCTGCAAGTAAAATTATTCTGGGTGTTCCATTTTATGGGAGATGGTGGAAAGGAGTTAATCCTGAAAATAACGGACTTTATCAGACATCAACTGGTATAACTGGCAGTTATAATTATAATGCCATTGCAGATAGTTTGAGCAGTAACAGTGGTTTTACAGCATATTGGGATGATTCGGCTAAAGTTCCTTATATATGGCGTCAAAAAGATTCTCTGTTTATAAGCTATGACAATGCCAGATCTATGAAATATAAAGTGGATTTTGTAAAAAACAATCAATTAGGAGGCATCATGTTTTGGCAATTTAATGGCGATGATGGAACACTTTTGAAAACAATTTTTGATAGTTTACAGCAATAATGCAACAAACATATTCGGTATATTTGTCAGGTATGTGAGAAATTGTGGAACATAATTCGATAATCATATGAAAAATAAAGTTATTTTCTTATTGTTGGCAATAATAACTCTGTTTGCTTGCAAGAAAGAAGATGAAGATATACAATCTGAAAGCGGCGTGGCTCCAATTGTTCAATTCCTTTCACCCTTAGATGATGTTTACCTAACAAAGGGAGATAGTCTCAAGATTATAGCTCATGCAAGTGATAATGATGGAGTCATTAGTTGCGTAGCAATTTATTCCAATAACCAACTAGTGTTCATTGATTCTGTCAATCCTTATGAACATACTATGTTTTTTAATCAAGTTGGCACCTATGCTATTAGGCTTAAAGCGATAGATGATGATAACCTTTACTCTTTATCTGACACAGTAAATATTTTTGTTTTAGACTTGGTTAAACCAACTGTGTCATTTAATTATAATCCCCACTGGCAAATTATTGAGAATGATAATGTTGAAGTCAACATATCGGCTTCATCCCCACATGGAGATATTAGAAAAACATCATTGTATGTAGATGATATGCTTTATAAAATTGATTCAACCGCTCCTTTTCAGATTATTTGGGATTCGGTACCTGCCGGTAATCATATTTTGCATGCAACAGCTGAAGATATCATTGGTGAAATTGGAATATCAACAAATTATTTTATAACTGTTCTTCCTAATACTATACCTACTGTTGAATTTATTTTTCCAAATTACAACTATTCCAAGTTTGTACCAGGAGAAAGAATAAGGATTTATATAACAGCTTATGATAGCGATGGATCAATTAAGAAACTCGAAGTTTATGCTAATGATTCACTAATTAAAACATTAATAGAAGAGAGAGAGTTTTACTGGGAAGGTGCTGTTAGTGGAGAATATATTCTTACAGTTAAAGCTTATGATGACAACGGTGGTATTGCTTTATCTGAAGGTGTAAATATTACAGTTTTGCCTGGGATAATTACTGATGGTATTATTAGTGATTTGGAATATAGTGAAAACGATGAATTAGTGTTTGGATTAAATCAGACTACAAATAAACTACTATTAATTAATCCTCAAAATGGAACCTTAACAAAAACTGATTTGCCTTTTTCTCAACCCATTTCAATGGACTATTCATTAGACGATCAGAAATTGTATATTGTTTATAAGTTTTCCGGTACAATAAGTGTTTGGGACAGTAAATCTCAAAGCCTATCATCTATAGATTTTTCTGGAAGCTCTGATGGTAGAGTAATAAAAATTGATCCTCAAAATCGACGAATTTATGTTTTGTCTAACTCTGGTCTGTTCATCCTAAATATGGATACTGGAAATGTATTATTAAGTAATGTATCAATTGTGGGTGAATCAATGGCATTAGATCCAGATAATATGTTATTGTTTACAGCCAAAGAAGGAGGGTCTCCTGCAAAAATATATAAATACTCTGTTTCAAGTGATGTATTAACTCTCCTGCAAACAAATAATAATTGTGGTAGCAATCCTAGAAAAATATCTATGAATCCTAATAATGACTTTGTAGTCCTTCCATGTGGTGGTGGAAATGGAGGCGGTTATACAGTTTACGCATATGATACCGACAATCTAAATAATGTTTTAGGCGAATTTGATATTGGTACTTATCCTTTATATGCATCATTTACTCCTAATGGACAAAAAATGTTAGGAACAAATGGTGATCCTTATGATGAATACTTGTATGTAATGAACTCATATTCCTTCATTGAAGATGATAAAAAATATTTTCCAAATTCAGATAATTATTGTCGTATTACAACAAACTATTCTGGTACTAAAATTATAGCCTTTAGTTATGATGATCATTATGATAATGAATATGTAATTTATTTTTTTAATCTGTAGAATATTTACATTCTAAATAAATTCATTTGACACATAGGTATTTCATACAACTTTCTTACCAGGGAACAAACTACCATGGCTGGCAGATTCAAGCTAATGCCCAAACTATCCAGGGCGTTTTAGAATCTTCTATGTCAACAGTACTGGGTGAGAAAATAGGCCTCGTTGGTGCCGGGCGAACCGATACCGGAGTTCATGCTCATATATATTTTGCCCATTTTGACTGTGATAAGGATTTGGAAACAAATTCTGAAAAAATGGTGTTTCAGTTAAATGGGATTCTCCCTTCTGATATTGCAGTTCAAAAAATATTCCGCGTGAATCCGGATGATCATGCTCGTTTTTCAGCTATTTCAAGAACTTATGAGTATCATATTTCCAGGGTGAAGGATCCTTTCAGGAGAGAATTTGAGCACCTCTACCTGGGAAAAATAGATATAGAATCTATGAATAAAGCTTGTAAAGTATTATTTAAACATTCTGACTTTACCAGCTTTAGTAAATTGCATTCTCAAACAGAAACTAATAATTGCAAAATTTACCAGGCCCGTTGGGATGAACTTCAATCTGGTGCGAAACTGGTATTTACCATCAAAGCCGATCGTTTTTTAAGAAATATGGTGCGGGCAGTGGTGGGAACTCTTTTGCAAATTGGTACAGGGAAAATTGAAGCTGGAAGTTTAGATTCGATAATCCTTCAAAAGAACCGATCTGCCTCCGGACCTTCCGCTCCGGCTAAGGGACTGATACTTAAAGATATTGAGTATCCGTCAGTTAAAATACTATAATTATTTTGTTTCAGCCCTACAGGCTGAGATTTCCATATCACTTTCTTCTCTTGGGACGATGTCCCAAGTTCTGGTCTTTAAGCCTTTCAGGCTTTTTTTAGTGAATTTCTGATAACTGTAATTCTTGCTTTTCAGGCTGAAACACTTTAACTCCTGAGTTATAGATAGTAAGGTGCTTAACGGATTGTAAAGTACCAACTAGTTAGAGATTTAAATCTAATGATAGACAGGCTGTATCCACTTTTCTTTTTCATGGTATTTACTTTCTGCAGCCCATCGAATACCTCGCTTTTGAATTTCTAATGCTTCAGGAACTTCAAAATCAGACATTACATGTCCAAGTGAAGAATAAAAAACTCGTCCTTCTCCATAATATTTTTTCCAAACCACCGGAATCACACATGTATTTATCCAGGAAGCATGTTCTCCTGAAAATGCAGTAGTTGCCAAAACTTTTACATTTGGATCGGTATGCAGATAATATTGTTCAGAATGCATATTAAAATCAGCCAGGCCTTTTATAATTGCATCTTTATGATTTGTAATTTTGACCCTGTAATCAATAATACCTCCGGGATGTGCTACCCATTGTCCACCAACCATAAACTGATATTCAACATTATTCCTGAATGAATCACCAAGTCCACCATGCCACCCGGCAAGGCCAACTCCACTCTTAACTGCGTTCAACAGACCTTTTTCCTGTACATTCGATATTTTCCCCATTGTCCAGATCTGAACAATCAAGTCTAATGAATCCATAAGTTCTTTGTCGAGATAAGCATCTAAAGTATCAGAGACGATTACATCTGCCCCTTCTGATTTTATCCAGGGAACAAATAGGTCAACTGATTGCTCAGGCTCATGACCTTTCCAACCACCCCAGACATACAGAACCTTTTTACCCTTAAGTGAAGGCTTCTCCTGTTGCATACCGGAATTGGCTATAATAGCTTGAGGTAAGAGTAAGGAGCCTGCTCCTAATGTTACTGTTGCTTTGACAAATCTTCTGCGAGATAAATTATCCATTCTATTGAAATTAGGTAAATAGGAATGAAAAAATGTTTTTGTCTATCCGACAAGGA
>DAOWNN010000080.1 GCA_030642585.1 Bacteroidota bacterium
CTTGCGCCACCGCTAAAGCTTTAGGCGGCACGCGGTCGGCGGACGAGAAGAATAGTTTAATTCTCCCTTGCAGGAATTTATGACACATGGCTTGACAGGCTTACAGGTGAACTGTTGAATAGTTTTAGCATAATTACAGTTCATGCAAATCCTTTGATGGAAAAAATCCATAATTCAAAGAAACGAATGCCTGCTATTTTATCGAGTGAAGATGAAAGTAAATGGCTTGATTTGAATCAGCCAATGAAACAGGTGCTTCAATTATTGGAGCCATACCCCGAGGATTTAATGGAGGCCTTTAGTATTTCTCCATTGATATCAAAGAAGGGAGTAGATAAAACACCCCAAAGCTTATTCAAGCCTTCAGCTATGAACAGCAGGGTTTATTTTAGCTTTTGAAAAGAAAATAATATATTGCGGCTTGAATTGTTAAATAATCTTTCTATACCCAAGTTTTTATACAAAATATATTAATATCAGATGAAAAAAGTAATTGTTCTTTCAGTGGCAATGATTTTTATTGCCTCTTTTCAGTCGATTATAGCACAGAGAAGTGTTTATACCACAAGTGGAGGGGAAATGATATTCCAGATGAGTGAACTGGACCACAATGGTGATGTTCCTACTAACCTTCGATGGACTGTTTTCTTGCATCTGGGATCGTTTGTACATATGGATCTGACTGATAATATTGGATTTTATTCGGGTCTTGCAATGAGAAATGTTGGTTTTATTATGAATGAAGTGAATTTTGATTCCAATTTACCGGTGAAAACAATCAGGAGAACTTATAATCTTGGTATTCCCCTGGCAATAAAATTGGGGTCTTTTGATAACCAGTTTTATGTTTTTGGAGGAGGAGAATATGAATGGTTATTTCATTATAAAGAGAAGTCCTGGGTAGACGGTGATGGTAGCAGAAGTGGGACTAAAATAAAATATTCAGAATGGTTCAGCCAGAGAGTGAATGCTTTGATGCCCTCCCTTTTTGTTGGCCTGCAATTTCCTGGTGGGTTTAATGTAAAATTCAAATACTACATGAAAAATTACATGAATCAGGATTATACGCATGCCACACAAGGTAAGATATATAGTGATTTTGATGTGAAATTGTATTATATTTCTCTTTCCTGGAGTATTAAGAACAAAAGTATTAAGAGTACTTTTGATGAAGGAATTCACCTTAGTTACAGGTAGAAGAGCAAGAGATAGGAGGAAGAGCGACAGAGCGACGGGTCGAATAAGAGAAATACTATAATATATCTACACTTTTGCAGCTAGTTTTTAACTTGCAGGCATATATTAGGACAGGGATAGTGAATGATTATTGGGCAGCAAAAATATATGTCAGGCTTCCCTTTTGCTGAATGGAGGCTGAAATTGGATTAAATATGGATTTTAATGCTGCTTTTAGTGCTGCCTCGTATAAACAATTATCATCTGTTGAAGATTCATCACGAAGCACATCGGCACTTAACACCCTACCATCAGAACCAACTATAATCTCTAAAACCACCCTCCCTCCACTTTGGCATTTATAAACAGGGAGAGATAGTTCCTCATGTATTCTATCCTTTAAATCATAATAAACACGTGTTGGTCCCCTGTAATTTGCTGCCATCTCTTCAGATAGTGATCTCTTATCATTTTCGTTCTCAAGATTACTGCTTTCGATATATTCAAGGGCTGCATCTTCTTCAGCACGTTGTTTCCACTGATCCATGAAATTGTTTTCATCCAGTTCTCCGTCCGAGATCATTTCATTTTTAATCTGATCAAGGTATTCTTCAAGATTAAATTCTTCATCAGTCATCTCAGATAGATTCACTGCAATATCCAGGTATTCCTCTGGTGTTTTGTTCAGGTACTCTTCAGGAATAGCAATTTCGGATAGTTTTTTCAGGAGTTCCTCATCTGAAGGCCTCAGATCAATTAGTATGTAAGGTTCCAGATTTTTCCTGTCAGAACTTAGAGTGATCAGCATAAACAAAATGCCCAGTACCAGGTGTACGATTATTGTTCCCAGAATTCCATAGACATTTCTCTGATAGAATGATGCTCTCATGAGTGTAAAATTACAAAAATGAATTAACTATATTGTGAATAAATATTAATTGGAATTTCGTTAGTTTTGAAAATCAAATTATGGAATTCGGAATTATCATAGATCAGATTGCAATCCTGGGTATCCTTGTCCTGATTGGAATAATTGCCTCAAAAACCGGAATTATTGCAGAGTCTGTAAAAGATGGCCTGGCAAAGATTATTATCAATATTACCTTGCCATTACTTGTTCTTACAGGGATATCCGGAATGGATGTAAACGTGTCCCTACTTAAGAATAGTATATTTACTCTTCTCTTTTCCTTGCTAATGGTGGTTTTTATGGGGTTTGTCGGCTTTTTGTCATCCAGACTTACCAAACTTCCACCAAAATCATCATCAGTACATCTTGTACATACTATGTTCGGAAATATCGTTTATCTGGGATTTCCGTTGATCAATGCCTTATTCCCCGGTGGGGAGGCTTTGTATTATGCCATGTTGTATTACCTTATCAGTAATTCCGTAATGTGGACCTTCGGTATATCTACACTTGATGGAAGCAGAGGGACTTCCAGGTTTTATGGGATTAAAAAACTGCTGAATATCAACACCCTGGCATTTATTCTGGGATTCACGATGTTGACTTTTTCCCTGCGCCTTCCCATGGTGATGGAAAACTCCCTGGGAGGCCTTGGTAAAACGACTATTTACCTTTCTATGTTATACATTGGGGCCATGCTTGCAGGAGTAAACTGGAAGAAGGCTATATTTTCACTACAGTCATATCTGCTGGCGTGGAATAAATTAATTTTAATTCCGCTTATTGGTTTATTAATGTATAAGGGACTTGAACAGTTTTTATCATTTCCAGGGGACAAGCTTGCGGCTATGGTAATACTATTAGAGTCTGCTATGCCCTGTATGGCAAATATTGTTGTACTTGCAAAAGTATATGGCGCAGATGATGAAATAGCTACACAAAATGTTTTTATTACAACCCTCCTGAGTATTCTTAGCCTTCCTGCAATCTTTTTTGTTCTCAGGCATTATATATAATAAAGAGTTTATGTAAAATAAATATTCTAAACAATGCAAAATAATATTGAAAGACAGTATAGCAAGAACTCAAATATATAACTTAAGTCATGATCAAAAAACCAAATCTGTACTTGACAATTCTATTTGTACTATTGAGTATGTCATGTAATCGTGTGCAAAATGAAAAGTCTTTAAAAGAAACTCAGCAAGAGATAAGCATATTAGCTGAGCAGGTTAAAACCGAATTCAAACATGCCTGGAATTCCTATATGAAATACGCAAAAGGCCATGATGCCTTGAAACCTTTGTCTGGGACAGGCCATAACTGGTACTCCAGATCATTTGTCATGACTCCCATGGATGCTTTTGATACAATGATTCTTATGGGACTTACAGAAGAAGCAAAGGAAGCAAAAGCTCTGATACTGGACTCTCTCGATTTTAATAAGGATATTATGGTCCAGAATTTTGAGATCACAATCCGCATGTTGGGGGGATTGATATCAGCATATCAGTTGGATGGAGATACAGTATTTTTGGATCTGGCGGTAGATCTGGCCAACAGGCTTCTGCCAGTTTTTGATTCTCCTACAGGAATGCCGTACTGGGGTGTAAATTTGAAGACAGGCCAAACCAGTGGTAATATTAGTAATCCTGCTGAAATTGGTACCCTTATGCTGGAGTTTGGTTCTTTAAGTAAATTAACCGGAAATCATGTGTATTATGAAAAAGCAAAAAGAGCTGTTGTGGAACTATATTCAAGACAGTCAGATATTGGATTGGTAGGGGAGGAAATTAATGTAGAAACGGGGGAGTGGACCAATAAAACTTGCCATTTGGGAGGAAGGATTGACTCGTATTATGAATATCTTCTAAAATCATGGCTCTTATTTGATGATCCTGATTTTTTAGCAATGTGGGAAGCCTGCATTTTGGCCATAGATGAATATCTGGCTGACAGTACAGATTCAGGTTTATGGTATGGTCAGGCAGATATGTATACCGGAGAGCGTATTTCAAGCAGGTTTGGAGCCCTGGATGCGTTTTTCCCTGCTGTACTGGCACTGAATGGTGATATTGGTAAAGCAAGGGCTTTACAAGAGAATTGTTTTAAAATGTGGGAGAAATGGGGCATTGAACCTGAACAGATAGATTATGCCAGTATGGAAGTGATTTCTCCTTCCTATGTATTGAGACCGGAAAATATTGAATCAGCATTCTACCTGTATCATTTTACCAGGGATCCGGTTTACCTGGAAATGGGAAAAGTGTATCTGAATTCATTAATAAAGTATTGTAAAACAGAAAAAGGGTATGCTATGCTTAAAAGTGTAATCACTAAAGAGAAGGGGGATGAAATGGAGAGTTTTTTCCTGGCTGAAACACTGAAGTATCTATACTTGTTGTTTGCTCCTTTTGAAACGATTGACATGGAAACTATGGTTTTCAATACCGAAGCGCATCCGATTTATAAAACATGGGATTAATTATGAAGGAAGATGATTACAAATTAAGTTTTCAACTTCAGAAAGAGGAGTTTGAGAGACAAAAAAATGAAATGCTTGAGAGCATAGAGTATGCCTCCCTTATTCAGGCGGCTCTATTGCCTCCAACTCAGCAAATGAAAAGATTCCTTGGCGATCATTTTATTCTATATTTACCCAGAGACATAGTCAGTGGGGATTTTTACTGGATATTTAATTTGGATGACTGGGTCTATCTGGCTGTGGTAGATTGTACAGGCCATGGTGTGCCAGGGGCCCTGATGAGCATACTGGGGATTTCTTTTTTGAATGAGATAATGTCTAAAAAAGTGTTTATCAAGCCCAATAGGGTACTGAATTTATTAAGGGAGAAAGTTATGAAGGCCTTGCACCAAACAGGAATCCATAATGAGTCAAAAGACGGGATGGATATTGGTCTGATTGCATATAATTCAAGTACTTTTGATTTGCACTATGCCGGAGCCAATAATTTCCTTCACTTTATCAGAGATAATAACATTCAGCAGGTAAAAGGTGACAGAATGCCCATTGGAGTTAGTGGAACCGAGGAGAATTCCTTTACCAATCATCCCTTAAGAATGAAAAAGAGTGATTTGGTATATTTATTTTCTGATGGATTTGTAGATCAGTTTGGGGGAAGCAAAGGAAAGAAATTTAAATATGGGCCCTTCGAGGAATTGCTATTTAAACATCATACCGTGCCAATGGAAATGCAAAAAGATGTGTTGCTGGATGCTTTCCTGGACTGGAAGGGTGAGTACGATCAGGTGGACGATATTCTTGTATTGGGTTTGAAAATTTGATGAAATTCCGCTTTTTATTTACTTTAGTACAATGATCTCAAGCTCAAAAGATATGAACCTAAACCCGAAATAAATTTGGGGCAGGCATCTACAATTTAGAAAATAAAACTATTGACAGATGAAATTTATCAGTTTCAGAATTCATAATTTTCGATCCATTAAAGATTCTGGATGGAATGAGCTTTCTCCGGATAATATTACCGGTATTATCGGACAGAATGAATCGGGTAAAACCTCCATTTTGGAGGCACTTAATAGTTTTTATTCCGGTACAGTCTTAGAAGATGTTCTTCGCGGAGATATGAGTATTCCTGTTGTTTCATGTTGTTTTGATTTAGATCCTCAGCTTATTGTAAAACTCCTCAATGAGAAGGAATTGCCACTTGGTGTATTCAAACACATAAAGTCATCTAAATCACTGTGTTTGACTCGAATATGGGATGAGGATATGGGAAGCAGAATTGAATTATCTGGAGCTAAAGTGACCAGTGCTTTCAACAGGCATGATACCGCCTGCCATGAACATGATCTAAAACTTCAGAAGAGGATAGATAAGTGCCTGAAAAAAAAGGATAAAGCTATAGATTTATTTTTGAATGCTGAGGGAGAGATGAAGATCTTGTCTCTGGAAGTTGAAAGATATAAATTGTTGATTCCTGAAGCTCAAAAAGAGAGCAAATCAGCAAATGGAGCCGGAGAAGAAAAACTGGCAATTGCCAAATTGGGGAAGATCAAGGAAAAATTTGAACAAGTATCAGCTAGTTTAGCCAATGCAAAAACAGGCCTGGTTAAATTCAAAAAGGAAGCTGAATATCTTACTCTGAATTCTAAGCTTGCTGAAAGTAGCCGGCAGGCCAAAATCCGTTTCGAAAATGCACAAGCAGAACTTAACACCACTTATCAGAATTTAAGAGATCTCCAAAGAATATTCAATACTATAAGTTATGAAATTGATCGAAGAGGTGTAAAATCTGAATTGGATAAGCTGAATGATAAGTATGTGAAGGCTCTTCAGGAATATGATAATGCTACAGATGATAACATTTTTAAACGAAGCCTTGCATATAAGGTACTAGGAGGCATACCCCTCGCTACTGCTGAGAGGGAAGCCAGGGATGAAGCATCACATATAGATTCATTCTACTCCAGGGAAGAAGCTGGAAGCAGTCTGTTTGAACATATACCGGAATTTGTTTTTTTTGAAGATTTTAGCAGCCTTTTACCAAATAAAATTGATCTTGAGGATATTTTAAGTGGGAATAATGATGTGGAAGGGTTCCGTGCAGCAGGAAATTTCCTGAAGCTATCTGGTTTAACTCCCCGGTTTTTCGTGGAGGGAAGCAGCAGGTTGTTAAAGCAGAAAATTGAAAAACTCAATAAAGATATAACTATAGACTTCCAGGATTTTTGGAGACAAAAAATTGGAAAGAGGAATAAAATAACTATCAATTTTGAATTAGAACACTATTCCCAGTCTCATCCCGACAAGAGTGGCTTTCCATATCTTGAGTTCTGGATAAGGGACAAACAAGAACGCTTATATCCAAAACAGAGAAGCAGGGGAGTGCGTTGGTTTCTTTCTTTTTATCTTGAATTGAAAGCTGCTGCTATATCTGATCAGGATAGGGGTATGGTACTCTTGATTGATGAACCTGGACTTAGTCTGCATGCCAGGGCCCAGGAGGATGTTTTAAAGGTTTTTGAATATATTAAGGATAAAATCCAGGTAATCTATTCTACACATTCTCCTCATTTAATCGATTCAAAAAAGATATACAGGTTACTGGCCGTACAGAGGGCAATTGAAGATGACGATTCAAGTGAAACAAAAATCTTTAATGCTAAATCATTAACGGAAGCTTCGGCTGACACCCTTTCACCTATTTATACACTTATTGGCGCCCGCTTATCTGAACAACAATATATACGGCAAAAAAACAATGTTATTCTGGAAGATATTTCAACCTATTATTATTTGTCTACCATTTTGACTCTGATTGAGCTTAATAAGGAGATTTATTTACTTCCTGCATCCAATATATCAAATGTTGAAACCCTTGTCAATTTACTCCTTGGGTGGGGACTTGACTTTGTTGTTTTAACTGGAGGAAATCCAAAAGGTATGGAAATCTATAATGATATTAAGCAAAATCTCTGCCGGGGAGATCAGAACCTGGTACGAAAGTACCTTATCAACATGGATCAGTTTCAGGGAATTGAAGATTTATTTTCAACACTGGACTTTAAAAAGTTCGTATTACATCAAAGAGTTGGGATACCCGAATCGAATACAGAGTTTCTCAAAGAAAACAGGTATTCCAGGGCCGTACTTGCTTCTAATTTCATGAATGAAGTTCAGGATAATAATTTGAAATTCGAAAACTTTGATGAAGAAACCAGGGATAATTTCATGTGGCTGTTTCAGAAACTTGAAAGTGTCTTGTATTGATTCTTCATTTGCTTTCAATTTTAATTTTAAAAAATAGCATAAAATCACTTTGGATGGAAAGAATATACCGGGAGGAATTTAAAATACGTACTTACCATACCGATTCAAATCTTTTTACCCGAAACAGAAATTCCTGGACGCTTATTAAACCCGGATATAATTGCAGTAAATAGAAAATTAGAGAAACTCCCCGAAGCTTCAGATATTACTTATCAAAAGCAAAAAGAGGCAGTTTATTCCGATATTGATTTAAATAAACATGTAACCAGTGTACGGTATTCTGAATGGATAACAGATACCATACCAGGAGAAATATTAGAATCAGGAAGAATTTCTTCTTATGAGATCAATCACCTTTCAGAGTTGTTCCGGGGAGATAAGGTGCAGGTTCAGGTTTCAAGAGAAGATGACAATGTTTTTACCGGGAATGTA
>DAOWNN010000293.1 GCA_030642585.1 Bacteroidota bacterium
ACCGGTTTGAAAAGATTGGAATACCGTGGGTATGATTCTGCAGGAGTTTCACTCCTTGATGGAAAAGCTAAAGTTTATAAGTGCAGGGGAAAGGTTTCTGACCTGGAGAATTATATCGGAGGGCAGGATACAATGGGATTCCTGGGAATAGGACATACCAGGTGGGCTACGCACGGGGAAGCTAACAATATCAATGCTCATCCCCACCAATCTCAAAACGGACATTTTATTTTAATACATAATGGGATTATTGAAAATTATTCCCGACTAAAAGAAAAATTGACAGATCGTGGTTATGGTTTTCAATCTGAGACAGATACTGAAGTACTTGTAAATCTGATAGAATACATTTACTTAAAAGGAAAAGTTTCTGCTGAGACTGCAGTTCGCTTAGCCTTACGAAAGGTGATTGGTGCATATGGTCTGGTTATTATCTGTACAGATGAGCCAGATCAGTTGATTGCTGCAAGAAAAGGGAGCCCATTGGTCATTGGAGTGGGCAAGGGAGAGTATTTTATTGCATCTGATGCTACCCCAATCATTGAGCATACAAAAAGCGTTGTCTATTTGAATGATAATGACATTGCAGTAATCAGAAAAGATGACTTGGTTCTTAATACCCTGGAGAATAATCATTTTACTCCCAAAGTTCAAACCATTGATTTTGATATTGGTGAAATTGATAAGGGAGAGTTTGAACACTTTATGTTGAAAGAGATATTTGAACAACCCAGATCTATACTTGATACTTTCCGGGGTAGAGTAAAGGACGATAAAATTTACCTTGGTGGTCTTTTTGAGGCCATGCCAAGACTGGAAAACGCAAACCGGATCATAATAATAGGTTGTGGTACCTCATGGCATGCTGCCATGGTAGGAGAATATCTGTTTGAGGAATTTGCAAAAATTTCTGTGGAAGTTGAATATGCTTCCGAGTTTAGATATAGAAATTCTGTGATCCATAAAGACGATATTGTGATTGCTATCAGTCAAAGTGGCGAAACTGCGGATACCCTCGCTGCCATAAAGAAAGCAAGGGAAGCCGGTGCACTCGTTTTAGGAATTTGCAATGTGGTTGGATCAAGCATACCACGCGAAACATCCGGAGGAGTTTATACTCACGCCGGTCCTGAAATCGGGGTTGCTTCAACAAAAGCATTTACTGCCCAGGTAACTGTTTTAACAATGATTGCAATGTTGCTTGGGAAAAACAGAAAATTTTTGAGTGATCCAAAATACCGGGACTTTATCCGGGAACTGAAGAAAGTGCCTGAAAAAATTGAGGAAATTCTTCTCCAGAATGACTTATTTCAAAAAATTGCTTCTCTTTATAAAGATGTAAACAATTTTTTATATCTGGGAAGAGGATATTCTTTTCCGGTTGCTCTTGAAGGAGCTTTAAAGCTTAAAGAAATATCTTACATCCATGCAGAAGGTTATCCTGCCGCAGAGATGAAACATGGGCCCATTGCACTGATAGACAATAAAATGCCGGTTGTTGTAATTGCTCCTCAGGATGACTCATATGACAAGATTGTAAGCAATATCCAGGAGGTGAAAGCAAGAGGAGGAATTGTGATTGCCGTGGTTACCCGTGGAGACCAGACCATCAGCAATATGGCTGATCATGTATTTGAAGTTCCTTCCACAAACCTGGCTCTTACACCGCTGTTAACAGTTATTCCATTACAGCTGCTTTCATACCATATGGCCGTTTTGCGAGGATGTAATGTAGATCAACCCAGAAATCTTGCTAAATCCGTAACTGTAGAATAGCAATACCCTAAAAATATTCCTATGGAAAAATATCGGGAACTCACTAAAGAAGAGATTTCAACATTAAAAGATCAGGACTGTTCATCTTCTGACTGGTCAAGTATCCAGGTAAGTTCAAATTTCAGAGCAGAAAGGCTAAAAAATGTTGCTTTTTCAGGGAGAATAAAACTCGGAGAGTTTAATAAAATATTTAAAACTCCGAACGGAATTGAGAAACCTTCTGGCATATATTCTGCAAAATTGCATAATTGTGTTGTAGGGAATGATAATTATATTTCAGGGATATGGAATGGTTTAGCAAATTATGAATTAGGAAATGATGTATATATTGAGAATGTAGATCAAATTGAAGTTGTTGGAAAAACAAGTTTTGGAAATGGAATACAAATTAATGTCCTTGACGAAACCGGGGGGAGGAAGTTGCCTGTTTTCAATAATTTATCCGCCCAGCTTGCATACATCCTGGCTATGTACCGGCATCGTCCTAAAGCTATTGAAGCTGTAAGTAAGATGATTGTTGATTATTCTTCATCGATTTTATCAGAAAAAGGTACTATTGGTGATGGTGTTCATATAACAAGCTCTGGGATTATCAGGAATGTTCATATTGGAGAGTATTGTGTAATTGAAGGAACAGAGAAACTATTTAATGGCAGCTTAAACAGCTCTGCAGAAGATCCTATTTATATCGGTCCGGGGGTGATTATGAAAAATTTCATAATTTCTTCAGGAACAAAAATTTCTGACTCAAGCATTATTGAGGATTGTTTTATTGGCCAGGCCTGTAATTTAGGTAAGCATTATTCGACAGAACATTCTTTGTTTTTTGCAAACTGTGTGGGATTTCATGGGGAAGCATGTTCAATTTTTGCAGGTCCTTATACAGTTACACACCACAAATCAACCTTGCTTATTGCAGGAATGTTTTCATTTATGAATGCCGGAAGCGGCTCCAACCAAAGCAACCATATGTATAAACTTGGGCCAATACATCAGGGAGTGCTTGAACGTGGAGCTAAAACTACAAGCGATTCATATCTGCTGTGGCCGGCAAGGGTTGGCCCATTTACCCTGGTTATGGGCCGGCATTATAAAAATTCAGATACTTCTGATCTGCCATTTTCCTATCTTATTGAAAGTAAGGATGAAAGCATTCTGGTTCCGGGAGTGAATTTAAGAAGTGTAGGTACTATCCGGGATGCTCAAAAATGGCCAAAAAGAGATGGTCGCAAAAGCCATGTGAAATTAGATTTTATCAATTTTAATTTATTGAGTCCTTTCACCATTCGTAAAATGCTGGATGGGAGAGATCTCCTCAAAAAGTTACAGGAGAATTCTGGTATTAAATCAGAGTTTTATACATATGAAAATGTAAAAATAACTCGTTCATCCCTGGAAAGAGGAATTCGTTTGTATGATATGGCAATTGCTAAATTCCTGGGGAATTCTCTTATTAAAAGACTTGAAAAAACCGTATTTAAGTCGGATAATGAAATTAG
>DAOWNN010000001.1 GCA_030642585.1 Bacteroidota bacterium
ACCTTAGAGAAATTAATAAAAGATCATAATAACATTAAGCAGGGAATTATATCTAATGTTGGGCCAGAAGATGATAAGATCATGAGTTTCTTAAAACGAAATCTCACCAAATTGCTTATCCTTGATGCAACAACAGCTCTGCCTGTTAAAAATTTATACAAAACAAAACACACACTTGGGAAAGACCGGATTGCCGCTGCTGTGGGTGGGTATTCGCTGTTTCCAGGGACTCATGTATTAATTATTGATGCAGGTACTGCCCTTACCTATGAATTGGTAACTTCCGGGGGGCAATATCTGGGAGGGGGGATTTCTCCGGGATTAAAAATGCGCTTCAGCTCATTACATGAAAACACTGAAAGACTTCCTCTGGTTGAATCCAGGGAAAAATTCCAGCTTCCGGCCAATACAACCAAAAGTGCTATTATTTCAGGGGTACAATCAGGCATAATATATGAGATAGACAGAATAATTAATGAGTTCAGAGAACAATTCAATCCACTGAAAATCGTTCTTACCGGAGGAGATTCTATTTTTTTTGAAAAAAAATTAAAAAATAGCATCTTTGTGGATTCAAACCTGGTGCTGAAAGGCCTAAACCAAATACTCGAATTTAATGCATAAAACTCTCAGGATATTTTTTTTCCTTGCTCTTATTCTTTTTCCTGTAAAACAGGGGTTCTCACAAAGCTCATTTAATTCCCCTTATTCCAGTTTTGGACTAGGAGATCTTACTTTTAAAGGTTTTAGCAGGAACCGGGCAATGGGAGGAATCTCTTTGGGTCTCCGCAACGCAGATTATATTGATTTCTCAAATCCTGCCAGCTATTCTTCAAGAGACTCCTTATCTATGTTATTTGAATTTGGTGCCGCCATGCAAGCTTCACAGATTGCCACTGAGGATAAAAGTGAAACTCCATGGGATATGAACTTCAGTCACCTCGCTTTCAGCTTTCCTGTACATAGAAAAGTAGCTGTGGGTGCAGGATTGATACCATTTAGTGTAATCAATTATAATTTTATTGATAACATAAGAGATGGGGATGATGACTATGACCCTGATATTGGGGAAATTGACTATATTTTCAGGGGAGAAGGTGGTATGAGTCAGATCTTCTTTGGTGCCAGCTATTCACTTGCCAGGAATTTATCTGTTGGCGTAAACACCAATTTTATATTTGGGAATGTTCTTTCTCTACAAACCATAAGCTTCCTTGAAGAAGTCAACAGCTTCAACCCAAAGATCCAGGAAGAGGATTTAATTTCCGGGTTTAATTTTGATATTGGGCTTCAATATTATGCAGACCTTGGGAATGATTGGGAGTTTGTTGCAGGTGGGAAATACACAAAACAAAGTAAAGTCAATGTCAAAACAGAATTTCTTAAGACCAACGTCTTATTACTCACCGGAACAAATGCCATTATTGATACATTGGACTTTTCAACTTCAACAAAAAGGAAAGAAGTTTTTCCATCAAATTATGGTATTGGGTTCAGTGTAAGTAAAGGAGAAAAATTTCTCATAGGAATGGATTATAAAGCTACTCAATGGGAAAACTCTAGTATACTTAACTCTGACTCGCTGGCAAACAGTAATTCTCTGCTACTCGGAATAGAATATACTCCAAGGCCAGGGAATTTTGATATTTACCCCCTGAGAATGCATTATCGTGTCGGGGCATATTATACCAACTCCTATCTGAAGGTACATGGAAATCAAATCAATGACTTTGGCATAACTTTTGGACTTGGTTTTCCTATAGGCCGAATAGGATCGTCATTTAACCTGGCTTTCGATTATGGTAGAAGAGGATCAAAATTTGATAATCTTATCCTGGAAAACCATGGAATGTTTACTTTTAGCTTAAGTTTGTATGATATTTGGTTTAGAAAATTTAAATACAACTAAATAAAACTCTTGAAAATGAAAACTGCAAAATTCAGTTTAACAATAGTAATTCTCGCGCTGGCAGTATTTGCCGGGCACTCTCAAAAAGGCTTTGTAGATGGATCCAAGTATGGTCATGGTGAGGATTCTGTTCAATGTATTAGGAATTATTCACTTTACAGTGAATACTACAAACAAAAAAATTACGAAGATGCTTTACCTTATTGGAGATTGGTTTTCAATGATTGCCCCAAGGCAAGCAAGAACATATACCAGCATGGGGCCAATATGTATAAATTTTATATTATTCATGCAAGCAAAATTAATAATATGGAATTGAAGCATGCCCTGATAGATACTTTAATGCAGGTATATGATCAAAGAATTAAATGGTATCCTAAGGACAAAGGAAGGGTTCTGGGCTACAAGGCTGCAGACATTCTCAGGTTTAAGAAAAATGATCTGGTATGCATGAAAAAAGCCTATGTTTTTAGCGGCGAGTCTATGGATATTCGCAAAAACAGCACTCCCAAATCAGTGATTAATACATACATGTATACAACATTATTCCTTTTTGATAACAATGATCTCACAGATTCAGAAGTTGTTGAAAATTATGCAAGAACTCAAGCAATCCTGGATGCCCAGCTTGCAAAAAGCCCCGATGATGAGGAGCTGGAAAATTTAAAAGCATCTATAAGCTCTAATTTTGCCAATAGTGGTGCGGCTTCATGCGAGGCTTTAATTAAATTATTCGCCCCACAATTCAAGGAAAGTCCAGGAGATGTTGATGTTTTAAAAAGGATAAGCTATTGGCTCTACAATACAGGATGTAGAGAATCTAATCTGTATTTGAATGCAACCATTGCTCTAAACAATTTAGAACCCTCAGCAACACTTGCTTATCATATTGCTCAACTATATGTAAAGCAAAAAAACTATCAGGCTGCAGTTAAATTTTACAAGCAGGCTATTGATCAGGAAACCGAGTCGGCTGCCAGGTCAAAATACCTTGTTGAGATTGGGTACATTATTCAAAGTGAATATGGCGATCTGCCCCAGGCAAAAAGCTATGCCCTTAAAGCAATTAAAGCTGATCCAGGTTCAGGAAAGCCTTATTTACTTCTTGGTAATATCTATGCCGGTGCCAAAAATTACGGGCCTGATGATCTGTCCCATAAAGCTGTGTTCTGGGTTTCTGTAGATCAATATATAAAAGCAAAGCAGAAAGACCCGGCTTTGATTTCACTTGCGAATGATAGAATTAAGGCATATTCACAATATTTCCCTGATACTGAAATGGTTTTCTTCTTTGGCTTTAATGTTGGGGATCGCTATACACTTAATGGGTGGATCAATGAATCAACCATTGTAAGAACGAAATAATAAAAACTGGCAATAATTAGAAACCTTTCTAAAATACCCGGGAGGAGTATAGTAGTTATCATAGCTATAACTGCTATACTCCTTTTTTCTTGTAAGAAAAACGACCTTGAAATTGTTTACGCGCTGACTTTTAAGGATACTATTCCAACAATGTCTATATGGGATCTTCAAACAATTTACACAGATTCAGGTAGAATTAAACTCAAAATTCAGGCTCCCATCGTAGAGCGTTACTCTGAGGAAATAAATAAGAAAATTTATTTCAGCCAGGGAATCCTGGTGCGTTTTTATAATAAGTATGGAGATGAAGAATCTTACATAAGCTCAAAATATGCCATTTATCATGAAGATGACAACTTATGGGAAGCATCCGACAGTGTTGTGGTGGTCAATTCTGATGGAGAAATTCTGAATACTGAACTATTATTTTGGGATGAAAATACGGAAAAAATTTACTCATCCAAATTTGTCAAGATCACAACAGGGAATGATGTTATACATGGAGAAGGGTTTGAAGCTGACCAGACATTTCCTACATGGAATATCAAAAAAATGACAGGAACTATCTTTCACACCGATCAGCCATAATTCCAATTTTTATTCTATTTTTACCTGATAAATCCAATCCGGTCACCTTAAGTATTTCAAATAAAAATATGGAAGAAAACGACACATATGCAAGAAAGTCCGGGAAATTTCAGAAGTTCATGGAATGGATTTGGTTATTTATAGCATTTATAAGCCTGGGAACCTGGATATATTCATTACAAAAGGAGGGGGAAACTGATTCCAACATGCTTTTAATTATTTCTGCTGTATCTTTCCTTATGTACTTTTTGAGAAGATATCTTGATAAAAAGAAAAAATCTTGAAGCAACTGGAACAAATAACTACGGCATTTAGCGATTTTATGTGGGGAACTCCCCTGGTCATACTATTGATTGGAGGGGGATTATTCTTTTTATTATACTCCAGGCTCCTCCCGTTCAGATACTTCCGCCATGCTATAAATATTATACGTGGCAAATATGATGATCCCGATGAGCCAGGGCAAATCAACCATTTTCAGGCTTTTTCCACAGCTCTTTCTGCAACCGTTGGTATGGGAAATGTAAGTGGAGTTGCAGTGGCCATTGCCACAGGCGGGCCCGGGGCAATTTTCTGGATGTGGGTAAGTGCTTTCTTTGGAATTACCACCAAATTTTTTACTTGCACACTGGCAGTAATGTATCGTGGTCGCGACAGTACCGGAGCTTTGCAGGGAGGACCAATGTATGTGATCACTGAAGGTTTAGGTAAAAACTGGAAGCCTCTGGCAATCTTATTTTCCCTTGCAGGCATGATCGGAGTTCTCCCTGTATTCCAGATTAATCAATATACACAGGCCCTCAGGGATATTGTACTTGTCGACATGGGAATTACAGGATCCTTTTCTACCAATTTAGTAACAGGTATCATTATTGCATCCGTTGCCTCACTGGTAATTTTTGGAGGAATAAAAAGAATTGGAATGGTGGCAGGCAAACTGGTTCCATTTATGGCTGTTCTTTATGTAATTGCTGTAATGATAATTCTCTTTTCATATTCAAATGAGATCATTCCCGGGTTTAAACTTATTTTCACCGATGCTTTTTCAGGAAAAGCTGTTCTGGGTGGTGCCCTTGGTCAAATAATCATAATCGGGATCAAGAGAGGCTCCTTTTCAAATGAAGCCGGTATTGGCACTGCACCTATGGCCCATGGTGCAGCAAAAACCAGCGAACCTGTGAGGGAGGGACTGGTTGCAATGATAGAACCTATAGTTGATACCATGATAATCTGTACTATGACTGCACTTGCAATTATTGTAACCGGCGTGTGGAAGGATCCTGATTCAAATGGAATTACACTTACACTTAAGGCATTCGAAATTGGGATCCCGGGAATTGGGCATTACGTTTTGATTTTGTGCATTACTTTCTTTGCAATGTCATCTCTATTTGCTTTCCCCTATTATGGAACCAAGTCATTTGGGTTTTTATTTGGTGCCGAAAAGCAATATCTCTACAACTATTTCTATGTCGCCTCAATCATTATGGGAGCTACAGCATCCTTAAGTGTTATCATCAATTTAATTGATGGAGTGTATGCTATAATGGCCATTCCCACCATGATCTCTGCTATATTGCTAGCTCCTAAGGTAAGAAAGGCCTCCCTTGATTACTTTGGGAGGCTCAGGAGAAATGAATTTTCGGAGACTCATTCATAATATAAACTTACAATGAGCTACTTTTTAGCCATTTTCATAAGTTTGCTTTTATCAGCATTTTTTTCAGGTATGGAGATTGCTTTTGTATCCTCCAATAAGCTTCGTCTGGAATTAAGCAAAAAAAAAGAAGGTTTCACTTCCCATATCCTTTCTATATATACTGAAAACCCAGGGCAATACATTGTTACTATGTTAATCGGAAATAACATAGCCCTGGTTATTTATGGTATTATAATGGCAATGATTCTTGAACCGGTAATCAGTACCATCACCAATTCTGACACCTCTATTCTGGCCATTCAAACCATTTTATCAACTTTACTTATCCTGGTAGTTGCCGAATTTATTCCCAAAACTATTTTCAGAATCAATGCAAATGGTCTTCTGAAAATATTCAGTATACCTATTTTTTTGTTTTATATTATCTTTTACCCAATTAGCAAATTTACCATATGGTTGTCCCGAATTATTCTAAAGGTATTCATGAGGATTAAATTAACTGAAAAGTCTGATAACCGGGTATTTGGGAAACCCGACCTGGATTACCTTGTAAGTGAAGCCCAGGAAGATATAAACCAGGATCAAAAGGAAGACCCCAATTTAAAAATATTTCAGAATGCGCTGGATTTATCCAATGTGAAACTCAGGGAATGTATGATCCCCCGTACTGAACTTGTTGCACTTAAGGAGACAACGAGCGTAGAAGAACTAAGACAGATTTTCATTGATTCGGGCTTATCTAAAATTTTAATTTTCAAAAAATCAATCGATAATATTATCGGATATGTAAATATGAAAGACCTTTTTGGAAAGGTTACAAATATTAAACCATATATCGTTCCTATAGAAATTGTACCTGAATCCATGCATGCCAACAAACTCTTAAAAATGTTTGTGGATGAAAAAACGAAAATTGCCCTGGTTGTTGATGAATTTGGAGGAACTTCAGGGATAGTAACTATAGAGGATATACTGGAAGAAATATTTGGTGAAATCACAGATGAGCACGATACTATAGAACTTGTAGAAAAAACTATTCACGAAAATGAATTTATCTTTTCGGGAAGACTGGAAATTGACTACCTGAATGAAAAATATAAATTAAAGCTTCCAAAAAAAGATGACTTTGAAACTCTGGCCGGACTAATTTTCTATCACTACGAAAGCATTCCTAAACTGAATCATCATATTGACATTGGCTTATACAGTTTCAAAGTTTTAAAGGTCAGTGAAACCAGAATTGAATTAGTCCAACTAAACATTCCTGATCACTGATAAACAAAAAAGCACCATCTTATTCTAAAGTCACATAAGTTTTTGAAAAAATAATTGAAGAAGCTTTAAGGTGCCGCATTTTTCTTATATTTGCACCCTGAATTTTCGTTTCAACCAATAACAAATCATCATTCATGGCAACATTACAAACTATAAGGGATAGGGCAGGATTACTCATCGCAATAATTATTGGACTGGCAATTCTCGCCTTTGTGCTTGGAGATTTTCTGGGGGGTGGAAACTCACAAGCTATGGGGATGAAAAAGAAACAGGAAATTGCTGAAATCGCAAATCAATCTGTTTCTTACCTGGAGTATGACAAAAGAATAAGCGATCTTATTGAGATTTATAAACTGTCAGGAAATACCAGCCTGGATGAGCAAACATCATTAAGTATCCGACAACAAACCTGGGATCAAATGATCAGAGAATTTGTTATGTCAGGTGAATATAAAAAACTTGGGCTGGCGGTAAGTTCTGAAGAGCTTTTTGACCTGATACAGGGTGAAAATCCTCATCAATATGTTCGCCAATTATTTACCGATCAGCAATCTGGATATTTTGACAGGGGATCTTTGATTCGATTCCTTAAAAATATGGAAAGTGATCCTACAGGCAATCAAAAGAAATATTGGATGTTCATGGAAAATCAAATTGACGATGAGCAAATGTTTAACAAATACCTGTCACTAATTCAAAAAGGCTTGTATGTAAATTCAAACCAGGTCAGTAGCAGCCTGAGTAATAGCAACAAACAAGTTGATTTTAGATATATTGTTCAGAGATATTCAAGTATATCCGATACCATTATTAACATTAAGGAAGATGAATTAAAAAAGTATTATAACAAACATCAGGAAAATTATAAACAAACTGCTTCGAGGAATATTGAGTTTGTAAGCTTCGAAGTAAAGCCCTCGGATAATGATATAAAAAGTACTGAAGACTGGATTAATGATATTAAAACTGAATTTGAAAGCACTTCGGTTATCCCTCAGTTTGTAAATGCAAATTCTGACCTTCCTTATGATTTCAGGAACTTCAAGCAAGGAGAATTACCAGGTGTAATCAATGATTTTATGTTTGAAAATGAAGAGGGTGCAAGCTTTGGTCCCTATTTTGAAAATGAAAGCTATAAGCTGGCCCGACTAAGTAAAATTTATTATTTACCAGATTCTGTCCATGCAAGGCATATTCTAATTAGTCCCTCCCCTGAAAGATCACCAGAGGCTGCTTCTCAAATGGCTGATAGCCTAAAAGGATTGTTAGAGACGGGCACTGATTTTGCCATATTGGCTTTAATGAATTCTGAGGATCAGGGAAGTGCTCAATTGGGAGGAGACCTGGGATGGTTCAATGAAGGATCAATGGTTCAGCCATTTAATGACGCCTGCTTTCAAGGAAATAAAGGGGAAATCCTTATAACGGAATCACAGTTTGGCTGGCACATAATTGAAATACTGGAACAGGGTCCAAAAGTCAAAAAAGTACAAGTTGGAATTATTACAAGGGCAATACAAGCCAGCACAGCAACCTATGAACTGGTATATTCTGAAGCAAGCCGTTTTGCAGGTATGAATGATACTTATGAAAAATTTATTACCTCTATTGAAGAAGAAGGATTGAACAAAAGAATCGCAAATGATATTAAGGAGGATGATCGTCAAATTCCAGGACTTGAATCACCCCGGGAATTAATTCGTTCTATGTATCAGGCAGAACTTAACAACATTATTCTTGATTTTAACAAACAAGCTGTTTTTGAATTGGAAAATATTTTTGTAGTCGCCTATTTAACTGATGTAAAAGAAGAAGGAGTAGCTCCTCTTGACCAGGTAAAAACCGATGTTGAGTTTAATGTTAGAAATGAGAAAAAGGCGGTGGAATTAATACAGTCCATGGAGAATAGCATGGCTGGAATATCAAGTATTGAAGATCTTGCAGAAATCCTTAACACCCGTGTTGAGGATGTAAGTGGAATTAATTTTAACTCCTTCTCTATACCTGGTGCAGGCATTGAACCTGCATTGATCGGCACGGTTGTTAGTCTGTCTGAGAATACTATTTCCAAGCCAATTGAAGGTCTGAATGGTGTTTATGTTGTGGTTGTTACAAGCATAACTGAAAACACCGATCTTAATGAAACATTCCAAAAAAATTCTTTGATCAGCAATTTCAAGAACAGGGTTAATTTCGAGGTATATAATGCTCTGCTTGAAAATGCCAATGTTGTAGATAAAAGATCGAAATTCTATTAATCTACATTATCATGCAGGTAAGAATTATCTGAACTCAGACGAGTTCCATTTTCCTCATCATCATTTAATGAATATTTTGATATTTTTCTATTTGAAGAATGAGGAGGTTTTTGGATTTTCCTGTTTTTTCGAATATAAGCCGGCTGATTTTCCAACTCATCAATCTCATTTTCCTTATCTTCTTCCAGGTATCCCTGATTTTTCAGATAAGCCTGATGTTTTTTAATCTTCTCTATCCTTTCTGCAGTTTGTTCTTTATCAAGCAATTCATGTTCATCATCATTATTCTGCCTTGAGGAATTTGAAAATTCTCCATTTGAAGTTACTTCAAAATCTATGGTTCTTTGATTAGTGTTAAATTCATCAATGGTATAGGGGCCCATATTTTCATCTTTAACTTCAAAGCTTGAATCAGGAATAAGACTATTTAATTCCGATTCCTCCAGAAATACCTTCTGGGTATTTCTCTTTTCTGTGTATAATTCAGGAATTGAACTTGGTTCAAATCCGGTAGCTATTACTGTTACAGCTACTTTCTCCTCTAAACTTTCATCTTTACCAGTGCCCCATATAATCATTACATCATCGGCTGCGGCCGAGTTAATAAAATCTGTAATTTCACCAACTTCATCCATACTTACTTCATATTCACCTGATGTTATATTTAACAAAATACTACTGGCTCCGGTTATATCGTTTGAATTTAATAGTGGTGAGGTAATAGCTATTTCCACTGCTTTCTGGGCTCTGCCTTCCCCGGTAGCTTCACCTGAACCCATCATGGCAACCCCTGAGTTATACATCACCGTCTCAACATCAGCAAAATCAACATTGATGTAACTGTGAACTGTAATAATTTCTGCAATTCCTTTTGCTGCTTTAGTGAGAACATCATCTGCCCTGGAAAACGCCTCTGAAAGCTTCAGATCACCATATATTTCCCGCAATTTTTCATTGTTTATCACAAGCAAAGAATCTACATTATCTTTCAACTCTTTAATTCCAACAATAGCTTGTTGAATTCTTTTTTGTCCTTCAAACCGGAACGGAATTGTTACAATTGCTACAGTAAGTATTCCCAATTCACGACAAGCTTTGGCAATAACCGGGGCTGCACCGGTTCCTGTTCCTCCTCCCATCCCTGCGGTTAAAAATACCATTTTGGTGTTTTTCGATAAGATTTCAATAATATCATCGAGGCTTTCCTGGGCCGCTTGTCTTCCAACTTCAGGTTTATTTCCAGCTCCCCTCCCTTCTGTGATAGATTCTCCTATTTGAATTTTTACTGCAACAGGGCTATTTTCAAGAGCTTGTGCATCTGTATTGCAAACCATGAAATTTACGTCCTTAATTCCCTGGCGAAACATGTGGTTTACTGCATTACTTCCACCTCCTCCAATCCCCAAAACTTTAATAATGGAGGATTTATCAACAGGGAGATCAAAATTCATGAGTTCTTCTGCCATAATATTTGAATTTTAAATTAACACCAAAAATAAATCAGGATAAATGAAATTGCTTACTCCATTTTCATGTCATTTTCAGCAAATATTTCTATCAATGTGTTTTTAAACTTATCGAAAATACTTCTTCTGTTTTTTCCTTCCTCCTCAAAATCGTCTTCCTCAATAAGATCAATTGGAATATCATCATCCTTAACTTTAATCTTACTCTCATCTGGATTAGAATACTCAAATCCCTTCAATACAAGGCCTATGCTGGTAGAATACATGGGCTGATTGATTTCCTCATCCACCTCACCTGCCAGATAAAGATTGGGTAATCCAATACGCACATCCATGCCTGTTTTAAACTTTACAAGTTGGGGTAAATGCTTCAATAATGCTCCTCCTCCTGTTAAAACAATGCCTGCAGCCATTTTATCTAAAAACCCTGAATTCTGAATTTCAAAACTTATCGCATCAATAATTTCTTCCATCCTGGATTGTATGATATATGCAAGATTCTTAAATGAAATCTCTTTAGGTTCCCTTCCACTGATTCCCGGAATTGTTACAACCTTGTCAGATGGTGCAATATCTCCCAGAGCTGACCCGTATTGAACTTTTAAAGATTCAGCCTGCCTGTTTAAAATAGAACAACCTTCTTTTATATCATGGGTAACCACATTCCCTCCAAATGGAATAACCGCAGTATGCCTTATCACATTATCGTAATAAACTGCCACATCTGTAGTTCCTCCACCAATATCAACCAAAACAACTCCTGCTTCTTTTTCATCATCGGTTAATACAGCCTCAGATGAAGCAAGAGGCTCCAGGATCAATTCATTGATCTCTAATCCCACACGGTTAACACACTTTTCAATATTTCTTGCAGAAGCCACTTTCCCAATCACAATATGAAAGTTGCCCTCCAGTCTTCTTCCTGACATTCCAACAGGATTCTTCACTCCTGTTTCATAATCCACAATAAAATTTTGGGGCAAAACATGAATAATCTCCTCTCCAACTTCTATAGGTATGTTACGCATATCCGCTATAAGCTGGCGTATATCATCCTTTGTAATTTCTCCTTCGTCAGAATTTCTGTTGATATAGCCCCTGTTTCTGATACTTTTTATGTGCTGTCCGGCAATACCTACGAAAACCTCAGAGAAAATTATACCAGATTTACTTTGTACTTCCTCTATAGTAGATCTGATTGCATTCACTGTTTCTTCAATATTCTGAACAACACCTCTCTTTACTCCTTTCGATGGAGCTTTACTTAATGAAAGAATTTCAAGTTTCCCATGCTCGTTTTTTCTGCCAATAATTGACACAATCTTTGTTGTACCTATGTCAATGGCGGCAATTATTTCATCATTTTTACTCATAATTAAGTGTTTATCCGGTTAAATAATATTTCTATAATTCTTCTTTTATGCTTTATCTTCTTGTGCAAACAACCTGGTTTTTGAATTTCAAATCAATTTTTATGTATTTATTCCAACCCTCTTTCTCAAATCCCTGATTATATAATGCATACAATTTGTCAAATTTGTCCCGGTAATTACTAATGTCACCAAACTCAATAATATGGGCCCCTACCCTGGGTATTAACTGGAATTCCCCAAACTTTGTCAGGTGAATCTGCTCAAACTGAGCCCTCCAAAAATTATCATTGTATATAAAAAGCCCCAATTGATACAGATCATAGATCCTTTTATATTCAGCATTAGCTTTCAACTCCATAAGATTATCCCCGGGTGTTCCTCCATTCAGATTCCACCCATTCGCAACAATTACCCTGGCTGTATAATACTCCCCCAAAGGCATTATATTAGCTTCTTTGTCTATGTAATATCCTTTCCCACGCTCATCAATAACCCTTATAATCGGCTCTCTTTGTGTTATATATATATTCAATTTCCCATTTGAGCTTTTAAAAACCTCTGAGGTTTTCACAAATGGAGTATTTCTAATTTTTCCCTCCAATTCCTTTGTGTTGATTCTACCTAATTCACCACCCAGAATATTGATCTGGTCCTGAATAATTAAATTATAGATATCCTTAGCTGATACAAAATGATTGTCAGCAGAGTCAATGATTGCAATATGCAATGACTGACAAGGTGATTTACTTACCTTATCCGACACAAGACCAAGGACCACAATCAAATATGCCATCAAACCAATCCAGGTCAATATATTCAAAGCCCTTTTCATTTCAATCAAATACTTTTCTGTTCTGTTAATAATTTCACAATTGGTTCAGTTAATGCGTAGATATCTCCGGCACCCATTGTAAGCAGTACATCTGTTTCCATTTCCCTTATATAATCCAGAAGCTGATCTTTATTCATAATTGCTTTTCGCTTTATTCTTACTTCATCGAATATTATTTTTGAAGAAACACCTTCAATTTCTTTTTCCCTGGCAGGGTATATTTCCAAAAGGATCAATTCATCCAGACTTTCCAGGCTCCTTGCAAAATCTATATACAGATCCTGTGTTCTTGAAAACAAATGAGGCTGGAACACTCCTGTTATTTTCTTTTCGGGAAATAATTGTTTAACCGATTGTATAAAGGAGCTTACTTCTACAGGATGATGAGCATAATCATCAATGTATACAATATCCGGATGCTCAAACCTAAAATCAAACCTGCGTTGAATACCACGAAAATCAAGCAAAGACTTCCGGATTATTTCCGCATGAATCCCTAAAATCCAGGCCATTGATACAGCAGCAACAGCATTTTCAATATTTATTTTCCCTGGCATTCCTAATTGTAGCCCCTCCACTAAACCTCCCGGTATCACCACATCAAAATGGTAAAATCCTTCATTCAGCTGAATGTTCTTAGCATAAAAATCTGCTTCTGAATCAAGTGAATAACTAAGGATTTCAATACCTGCAATCTGATCTTTTGACAATGGCAGATCAATCCCATCTTTCAGTAAAAGTTTTCCTCCCTTTTCAATCTTTCCAACAAACAGTCCAAATGATTTTATCAAATTCGAATGGTCCAGATACACATCTAAATGGTCGGGGTCAATGGAAGTAATGATGGCAGCGAATGGAGTTAAATGCAGGAACGAACGATCAAACTCATCTGCTTCAACAACGGCCATTTCTCCGGAGTCAAAAAGAAAGTTGCTGTCATAATTTTTTAAAATTCCTCCAAGAAAGGCTGTGCAACCAATATTCGATTGTTTTAGGATATGAGCCAACAGGGCAGAAACAGTGGTTTTTCCATGAGTTCCTGCTATAGCAATAGTCTTTAGTTTTCCTGAAATCAAGCCCAGAACTTCTGACCGTTTCATGATCTGGAATTTATTGGCTTCAAAAAATTTCATCTCAGCATGATCTTTCGCAACTGCAGGAGTATAAATTATCAAAGTAGAATCTTTCTGATCAGGATTTGAAAATGAAACAGGAATGTGGTCAGGATTTTCTGTAAAATGCACCTGGCAACCCTCCACGGCCAACTGGTCGGTTAGATGAGTTGAAGTCTTATCATAACCGGCTACATCAAAACCTCCGGCAAGGAAATACCTTGCCAGGGCGCTCATTCCTATGCCTCCAATACCCAGGAAATAGATTCTATGTATATTTTCAAGATTCATTGATCATTCACTAGTTTTAGAACCTCCTCTGCAATTTTTCCGGCCGAGTCCCTGATGGCCATTTTTACAATATTCTGCGACAGTATGCTTAAGGCCGAATCGTCCCTGATTAAATCCAATGCCCTGGGCATAAGTTTTTCAATAGCCTCCGTATCACTTATATGTTCAGCGGCATTCTGATCAACAAGAGTACGTGCATTATAAGTCTGATGATCTTCAGCAACATTGGGAGAAGGAACCAATATTGAAGGTTTCCCACATAAACATAATTCAGAAATGGTTCCTGCTCCGGCCCTTGAGATGACCAGATCAGCAGCAGCATAAGCCAGATCCATCCTGGAAATAAAATCATATAAGCGGATATTGCCAGGCTGAATTGAACTAACTTCTTTTATTGCCGAATCATAATATATTTTCCCCGATTGCCAAATTATCTGCATGTCTTCATTCTTCAGATCTCCAAGCTTTTGCATTACAGCCAAATTGATAGTTCTGGCTCCCAAACTTCCTCCCAATATCAATAAAGTTTTCTTCCCACTTTGAAGATCAAAGTATTCAAGTGCTTCACTTATTTTATTATTACTTTCCTCAAGATCTTCCCTTACCGGATTCCCGGTAAAAACGATTTTATCCTCAGGGAAATATTTATCCATTCCCTGGTAGGCTACGCATATTTTAGAGGCTCTTTTTGCCAACAATTTGTTGGTAATACCCGGATACGAATTTTGCTCCTGTAATAAAGTTGGTATACCATTTTTACCCGCAATTTGAAGTGTCGGGCCGCTGGCATACCCACCTGTTCCAATAGCGACAGAAGGATTAAAATCCCTAATTATTTTCCCGGCCTTTCTAAGACTTTTCACCAAGTTAATCAGCACTTTGATATTTTTCAGGCTTAATTTTCTTATAAATCCGCTAACCGGGAGACCAATTATTTGAAAGCCTGCAGCTGGCACTTTTTCCATCTCCATTCTGTCTTCAGCACCAACAAACAGAATCTCTGACTTTGGCTCGATTTTTAATAAGGCCCGGGCAATAGAAATGGCAGGGAAGATGTGACCTCCTGTACCACCACCACTGATAATAAATCTTCTATATTGCAGGTTCTGCCTCATTTAATAAATCTTTTTCAATGCCACGACTTACGCTCAAAATAATTCCAAAAGCAATACTTGTAAACAACAAGGATGACCCTCCCATACTAACAAATGGGAGTGTTTGTCCGGTTACAGGGAAAAGATTAACTGCCACTGCCATGTTCACAAAAGCCTGGAATACAATCAATAAGGTTAAGCCAATAGCCAGGAATGCCGGAAATGTCCTGTTAGCTTTATGAACAAGTGCCCCTCCCCGATACAATAAAATGAGATAGGCAAGAACCAGGGGAATAGCTCCCAGGAACAGGCCATATTCTTCAATAATAATTGCAAAAATAAAATCTGAATAGGGGTGTGGAAGAAAATTCCTTTGTGTACTTTTCCCAGGGCTTTTCCCGAAAAATCCACCGCTTGCAACCGCAATTTTTGCCTGTTCCACCTGGAAATATTCATCAGAAGTTCCATCGACATAATTTTCAATCCTGTTTTTCCAGGTTGAAATACGGCCCTCCTTATTAAACATCAAGGACACACTTACAAAAAGTACAAGAGCCAACATACCAATCCCAATAATAGCTGCCAGGTATTTAACAGGTACTCTGCCTATAAATAATAATGCTACAGCTGTGACAAATAATATTAAAGCCGTTGACAAATTTGCAGGTAAAATGAGCATACATACTAATATAACCGGAATAATTAAGGGCCGAAATGCTTCTTTTAAATTTTTTATTTCCACTTGTTTAATAGACAACAAGCGAGCCAGGTACATAATAAGAGCAAGTTTAGCAAAATCTGATGTTTGAATGGTAAAGCCCAAACCCGGTAAGGTAAGCCACCTGGCTGCTTCATTTAAATTTGTTCCAATCAGTAAAGTAAGTAATAACAAGGGAACTGATGCAAAAAGGAAGAACTGCGAAAGCCTTGAATAGAATTTATATGGTACCAGGTGGGTAACGAAAATAATAAACACTCCAATTCCCAGAATTACTCCGTGCCGTATCAGGTAATATGTAGTATTCCCTCCCATATTTCTATAGGCAAGGGTTCCTGTGGAGCTATATACTGCCAGAATAGAATAGACTGTAAGCACAACAATCACCCCCCAGATGATTCTGTCCCCCTTAAATAATTTTTTTACATTCTCTTCCATTCTCAATTCACATATTTTAAAAAAGCAGAGGTTTAATTATAAATTTCTAACATATTGTTTGAATTGCCTCCCTCTATCTTCATAATTCTCAAACAGGTCGAAGCTAGCACAGGCAGGAGATAACAAAACCACATCTCCATTATTACAAATAGAATAGGCTTTCTTAACAGCTTCTTCCATCGATCTTGCTTCTTCAATCCTCAAAGGCATTTCCTCAAAGGCATTGATGATTTTTGAATTATCCTTTCCCAAACAAATTAAGGCTTTAACCTTTTCCTTTACCAAAACCATCAATGAAGAATAATCATTCCCTTTATCCACACCACCTAAAATCAAAACAACATCTTCGTTCATGCTTTCCAGGGCATACCATGTTGAATTTACATTTGTAGCCTTGGAATCATTAATAAACATGATTCCATGAACCTTAATTACGGGTTCAAGCCTATGTTCAACACCCTGAAAATCACTTAAACTCTTTCTGATTTTTTCCTTTCGAATACGTAATACCTGGCTGGTAATACCTGCAGCCATTGAGTTATAGGTGTTGTGCTTACCTTTCAGTGCTAAATCTGTTATTGCCATGGTAATTTCCTGGTTTTTATAATTAAAATTTATTTTTTCCTTAACTAAATATGCAGTTTGCCCCTCAAGCTTTTCAATAGAAAACGACAACCTGGCTACAGGGGGATTCATCTTATCAAGTGTATCTCTAATAACAGGATCATCATCACAATAAATCAAGAAATCTTTCTCAGTCTGATTTCTTATTATCCTGAATTTTGAATCAATGTAATTCTGCATTTTGTAATCGTAACGATCAAGATGATCTGGGGTAATATTCATTAAAACAGCAATATCTGCTTTAAAATCATACATTCCATCCAACTGAAAACTACTAAGCTCAAGAACATAGTAATCGACATCTCCCTGAGCTACCTTCATAGCAAAACTCTGCCCTACATTCCCTGCCATAGACACATTTAGTCCGGCATTTTTCATTATATGCCAGATCATATTTGTGGTTGTGGTTTTCCCATTGCTTCCTGTAATGCAAATCATCCTGGCATTTGAAAATCTTCCAGCAAATTCAATTTCAGAGATTACAGGAACAGCCATTTCTTTTAGTTTTTTTATGATCCCGGCATTATCAGGAATTCCAGGACTTTTTATCACCTCATCAGCCAGAAGTATCTTTTCTTCTGTATGCATTTTCTCTTCCCATTCAATATTGTTACTGTCAAACAACTCTTTATGTTTATCTGAAATCTTTCCATGATCAGATACAAACACCTCAAATCCCTTCTTGTGAGCCAAATATGCTGCACCGGCACCACTCTCACCGGCTCCTAAAACCACAATTTTTTTTTCAGCTCTATTCATTACTACCTGATCTTAAGTGTAACGATTGTAATTATTGCCAGCATAATTCCAATTATCCAGAATCGCAGAACAATTTTAGGTTCCGGAAACCCTTTTTTCTGATAATGATGATGTAGGGGAGCCATTAAAAATATTCGTTTCCCGACACCATGTTTCTTTCTGGTATATTTAAAATAGCTTACCTGTAAAAGGACCGATATGCTTTCAAAAAGAAAAATTCCACATAATATTGGTATGAGTAATTCTTTACGAATCACGATGGCAAACACTGCAAGAATTCCACCAAGAGCCAGGCTACCTGTATCTCCCATAAAAACCTGAGCCGGATAAGAATTATACCAAAGAAAACCAATAGTTGCGCCAATAAGGGCACTGGCAAAAATTACCAATTCTCCTGTATATGGAATGTACATGATGTTGAGATAGCCGGCATAAATAACATTACCAGAGAGGTAGGCCAGAATGCCAAGCGTTGTACCACTAATAGCAGTTGTGCCGGCAGCAAGGCCATCCAGACCATCTGTAAGGTTTACTCCATTAGAGACCGCTGTTACAATAAAAATAACTGCCAGAACAAAAACTACCCATCCCCACTTCTGACTTTTTTCTCCTAAAAACTTAACTATAAAGGCATAATCAAATTCATGATTCTTGACAAAAGGGATGGTGGTTTTTGTCGACTTTACATCTATGGATTGTGGTACACCTCCTTCAGCAATCTCATGGGTATTGGATATAGCGGGAATCTGCTCCCGAATAACAACATCATCGCTCAGGTATAATGTCAATCCGACAACCAAACCAAGCATAATTTGTCCTATTATTTTAAATCGTCCTGCTAATCCTTCTTTATTTTTCTTAAATATTTTTATATAATCATCAATAAATCCAATCAGTCCCAACCATCCGGTAGTGATCAACATTAAAATAACATAAACATTTTTCAGATCTCCAAAAAGCAAGACCGGAATTAGGATAGATGCAAGAATGATTAAGCCACCCATAGAAGGGGTACCCTCTTTTCTGTATTGTCCTTCAAGTCCCAATTTACGAACAACCTCACCCGCCTGCTTTTTTTGAAGGAACTGAATAATTCTCCTTCCAAAAAGCATTGAAATTATAAGAGAGGTAATTATCGTGAGTGAAGCTCTGAAAGATATATACTGGAACATACCTGCTCCAGGGAAATCAAAGGCTTCAAGATATTTAAATAAGTAATAAAACATTTTCCTTAATTAGTTATTCAGGCTCTTTAAAAAACTTTCTCACCTCTTCCCTGTCATCAAAATGGTATTCTCCCCCTGATATCAACTGATAAGTTTCATGACCCTTTCCGGCAATTAAAATAATATCTCCTGGTTTAGCTATCATGCATGCAGCTTTAATAGCTTCTCCCCGGTCAACAATAGACAGGATTTTTTTTTTATACTCATCAGGAATACCACTAATCATATCATGAATAATTTTTACAGGATCTTCCCCCCTTGGATTATCAGAGGTTAAAATAAGTTGGTGGCTGTTTTCAATTCCAATTTTAGCCATTATGGGTCTTTTTAGTTTATCCCTGTCCCCACCAGCCCCGACAACTGTAATAATTTTTGAATTCTTTTCACTAATTTTTCTAATTGCTGTCAACACATTCAATAATGCATCTGGTGTATGTGCATAGTCAACAATTGCAAGGATCCCATCTTTAGATTTTATAGTTTCAAACCTTCCAGGAACTGGTTTCAACTGGCTAATTATTCTCAAAACCTCTTCTTTATCCAATCCTAACAAGCTTGATGCGGCATAAGCTGCCAAAAGATTATACACACTAAAATCTCCGATAAAGGGAACCCATACTTCAGTTTCGTCAATTTTCAAATACGTTGCCTCAAGGCTTCTCTCTATAATCCTGGCATTGAATTCATTTACCCCTTTCAAGCCATAAGTACTTATCTTAGCCCTGGAGTTCTGAACCATCACCCTTGCATTACGGTCATCTGTGTTTATCAGCGCAAATGCATCAGCAGGAAGAATATCAAAGAATTTCTTTTTTGCTTTAATATAATTGTCAAATGTTCCATGATAATCAAGGTGGTCATGGCTTAGATTGGTGTAAATGCCAGCTTTGAATAATAATCCTGCTATCCTGTCCTGGACCAGAGCATGGGAACTTACCTCCATAAAAACATGTGAACATCCTGCCTCCACCATTCTGCTTAACAAACTATGAATGCTTATAGTATCAGGTGTTGTGTGAGTTGCATCGGATGTTTCTTTATGAATAATTGTATTTACAGTAGAGATTAAACCGGAAGGTATTCCCAGTGCTTCAAATATTTCATATAAAAAAGTAACTATTGATGTTTTCCCATTAGTTCCGGTTACTCCGGTTACCACAAGATTTCTTGTTGGGTGATCATAATATGCAGAAGCAATAAGTCCCAGGCTTTTAGCAGCAGATTCCACTTCAATATAGCTGAGATTTTTTTGAATTGAGTCCGGAAGTTGTTCACAAACTATTGCATCTGCTCCGGCTTCAATAGCCCCGGAGATAAAGTCATGTCCATCCAGTTGTGTCCCTTTTATGGCAACAAACAAATCGCCTTTAGATACTTTTCTTGAATCAATCTGAAGGTGGTTTATTTCAATATCAAGGGAACCAAGAACCTTCCTGGTTTTAATTCCTTCCAATATGTCACCTAATAACCTCATCAAATTCTGAATTCTCTATACAAAACTCATTTCCAGACTTATATTCTGGCCCGGAACAAGAGCGCTCCCGGGCATTATTGATTGGGAACGCACTTTTCCCCAACCTTTAACCTTAACTTTTAGTCCAGCACTTTCAAGTAAAAAAATTGCATCTTTCAAACCCATCTCCACAACATTGGGAACCATATTATCATGCACAGTCAAATTCTTAACAACAATAGCCGAATCTGTTGAGGCAGTAACTACCCATTCTCCTCCGGTTCCCACAATGTTTGTTTCATAATCCAATTTCTCAAGAACCAGGTTCAGATCCTTAAGTTTACCGTTTTTAGAGTACGGAGCTGCAAAATCAGACACATCTATAAATTCAGGCTCAATCTGCAACTCCATCTTGCTGGCATAAACCTTATCTGCTATTTCTTTAAATACCGGACCTGCAACTAAATTCCCATAATACACTGAGTTAGAAGGTGCATTTACCACAACTATGCAGGAATACTTTGGTTTATCTGCAGGAAAGTAACCAACAAATGAAGCCTGATATTGAACATTCCCTTTATAGCCCATATTTTGATCAGCAATTTGAGCAGTTCCGGTTTTCCCTGCAATCTTATAGAGTTCATTATTTAAATTCTTCGCTGTACCTTTCTCAACAACTCCTTCCAACATCTTTTTTGCATCTCTTATAGTAGCTTCCGAGGCAATGGAAGGGTTAATTACCACTGTTTTAATCTTCCTGATCAATTTTCCATGGTATCGTATTTCCTTAACAAATTTTGGACTTATCATCTTTCCATCATTAGCCACAGCATTGTAAAAAGTAAGAATCTGAAGAGGGGTCATTCTCACTTCATAGCCATGTGACATCATCGGCAAGGATATTCCAGACCACAAAGGATCGCCGGGATATTTGATTTCAGGAACACCTTCTCCCTTAATTTCGATTCCAAGTTTCCGGTTCAGTTCCATATTATAAAGCCGGTTAATGAATTCTTTTTCTTTTCCCTGATAATTTTGCTGAATCAACATGGATACACCTACATTTGATGAAAACGTAAACACTTCTTCCACTGTAATTGTTCCATAGCCGCCTTCGTGTGTGTCTTTTATGGTTTTGTCATAAAATCGTACCTGCCCGCTGCCTGTTTCAACTGAATCTTCCAATTCAATCAAACCGTCTTCAAGTGCCACCATCAGGGCTGGAAGCTTAAATGTTGAGCCTGGCTCAGTACTTTCGCCTATAGCATAATTGTAACTTTCATGATAGTTTCCATCTTTGCCTATTTGCAAGTTGGCAATAGCACGGATTTCGCCTGTTTTAACTTCCATTAAAACCGCGGTACCATGATGAGCATTGTGCCGCTTGAGTTGTTTCAAAAGTGCATGATGTGCAACGTCCTGAATATTAATATCAATGGTGGTAATAACATCCTGACCATCCTTAGGATCAACTTCATTTTTATCATTTAAAGGCATCCAAACATTCCCGGACAGTCTCTGCATCATTCTCATGCCAATAACCCCTTTAAGATTATTCTCATAGGCACCTTCAATGCCTACAACATTTCCTGAATGTCCTTTGGTTGTATAGCCAATTGTACGGGCAGCCAATTCTTTGTGAGGTAAAATTCGTTTGTTGTCCTGCTCATAAATAAACCCTCCCTTGTATCTTCCATTACGAAAAATGGGAAATGTTTTAAGTTTACTTAATTGAGCATAGCTTACATTCCGCTTAATCAGGTGATATCTTTCTCCCTTTCTTCTGGCTTTTAATAATTCATTCTTGTATTTAATACCTGATTTATCCCCAAAAAGCATGGACAAGCTCCTTGAAAGAGCATCTATATTCTCTTCAAAAACCTGATTCGACAGAGCATTGCTTACCATATCCATTCTTATCTCATAGATTGGAATTGAGGTGGCAAGCAGATTATAATCAGAGTCGTAAATATTCCCTCTTTCAGGAAGAATAGTAAAATCCCTGAGAGTTTGTGTCTGAGCTCTGGCAGCCCATTTATCGCCTTCAACCATCTGTATATAAATAATTTTGCCAATAACGCTCAGCCCAAGTATGAAAAACAAGGCATAAATGAGTCCAACACGCCAAACTATATCTTTCTTTAGAGACATTGCATTAATTTATTCCTCAATTACTAATTTTTTAGGTGGCCGTACTGCTTCTTTCAAATCCATCCCTTTTTCAGCAATCAGTCTGGAAACCTCAGACTGTCTACTCACATCCATAAGCTCAGCTGCTATAGAAATTGATTTCGCTCGTAATTCTTTGATCTCATTCTGCAAACCACTTTCTTCCCTTACAATTTTTTCAGCGTGATATCTGTTCCCAATATATACCAGGGCAAGAAAGGCCAAAAAGGCCAAAAAAGGCAATTGCCTGGCAACTATGTCACGGGTCAGAATACTTCCATCAAAAACCTCCTTCAGGATTCCTTTTTTTGATTCCTTTACTTCTTCAACCTGATCAATAAATTCAACTCTATCCTCCATGAAATTTATATTCTGCGTTCTGCAATTCTTAATTTAGCACTCCTGGAACGTGAATTTTCAGCAATCTCAGATGCCTCAGGCAAAATCACCTTTCGGTTAACTGCCTTAAATGGAGTGTTTTGATTTCCATAGAAATCAGTTTCCATAATTTTTTCAAAATTTCCATATTTTAAGAAATTTTTCACCATTCTGTCCTCAAGGGAATGATATGTAAGAACAACCAGTCTCCCTCCACCCCTGATAACATCTACCGTCTGTTCCAAAAGAATTCGTAAACCCCTCAGCTCCTTGTTTACCTCAATTCTTATAGCCTGAAAAACCTTTGCCAGGTACTTGTATTCATTGTAACCGGGAGTACAATCCTTTATGGCCTCAACAAACTCCTCTATTCTGTGCAGGTGTTTCAATTCCCTTTGTTTAACAATCAGGCGACTTAAAGTCCTGGCATTTTTTATTTCACCGTATTCAGAAAAAATTCTAATCATTTCTTTTTCAGAATACGTCCCAATTAATTTAAGGGCTGAAAATTCTGCATCAGGATTCATTCGCATATCCAGCTCTCCTTCCATACGAAACGAAAAACCGCGCTCAGCCGAATCAAACTGGTACGACGAAACTCCAAGATCTGCAATCAGTCCATCCACTTTATCAATACCCAGATATTTAAGATTATTCCTGAGATAACTGAAATTTTGCCTTACAAACAAAAACCGATCATCATCAGGAATATTTTTTGCTGCATCAGGATCCTGATCAAATCCAACCAGCCTTCCTCCTTTTAGCCTCTTTAATATTTCCCTGGCATGCCCGCCACCACCAAAAGTTACATCAACATAAATCCCTTCAGGATCAATGTTTAATCCGTCAACACTCTGTTTCAATAATACCGGTATGTGATATTTGCTCATTCTTCAGGAAGAGGGCCACCCATAATTTTCTCTGCCAGTCTTGCAAAATCTTCTTCCCCAGGAGCATGTTTTTCATAATCATTCTTCGCCCAAATCTCAATCTTAGAATCCTGTCCTGCAAGCACCACATCCTTGCCCCCACTCAAAAGATCTAATAAGCGCCTGGGAATAAGAATTCTATTGTTGCTATCAAGAACCAATTCAGCAGTTCCACGGTAAAAATTTCTTAGAAAAAGATTATGCTCCTTTTTGTAAGGATTAATTTTTCCCCTTATCAAGCGATTCTGATTTTCCCATTCTTCAATTGGATAAAGGACTAGGCAAGTTTCAAAAATGTCTTTTTTTACAACAAACCTATCCTGTCTCTTTATTGGTAATTGTTTTAAAAAGGCAGAAGGAAGCAGAATTCTACCCTTTGCATCAAGCTTACATGTATAATCTCCAACAAATGCGCTCATCTCCTGATCTTTTAAAAAAGTAAAAATATAGAAAAAATCCCACTTTAAGCCACATTCACCCATTTTTTCCCACTATGTTAATAACTTTTGACCTTGAAAAAAGGCAGAATTCCAAAAATGAGATGATTATTAAATCTTCTATTGCTATAATCTGCTAAGAATTATTTACATTTAAATACTTTTTTCACGACTCATTTTTGCACATAATACGAGTTGATGTCACGATCTAAGCTCCTATGAACCAGGTAGATGTAGATAAGGTATTTGAAGACAAGAACCCTAAGCTTAAGAAAGCACTTCCAGGTTTTGTTTTTTCTTACCTGAAAAGAATTATTCACCAGGATGAAATCAATGAAATTCTTAACCAGTACGGGCATTTAAGGGGTCTTGAATTCGTTAAGGCGAGTCTGAATTATATGAACATTTCATACAAAGTAAAGGGAATTGAAAATGTTCCTAAGAAAGGGAGATTCCTTTTTGCTTCAAACCATCCTCTGGGAGGCCTGGATGGGGTTGTATTTATAGATGCGGTCGGAAAATTATTTCCTGACATCAAATTCCCGGTTAATGATATACTTCTAAATGTAGAAAACTTTAAGGGCTTGTTTCTGCCTATTAACAAACACGGGAAGCAAGCAAAGGAATCTGCTAGTATGATTGAAGAAGCATATGCATCTGATGCCCAGATTTTATATTTTCCTGCCGGACTTTGCTCCAGGAAACAAGGAGGCGAGATTAAAGATCTGGAATGGAAAAAAAATTTCCTGGTAAAAACCATTAAGCATAAACGAGACATTATTCCCGTACATTTCAGTGGCAGAAACTCAAATTTCTTTTACAGGCTGGCTAATCTCAGGAAGTTTACAGGCATCAATGCTAACATTGAAATGCTCTATTTGCCAAATGAAATGTTTAAGCAAAAAGGGAAAGATCTGGAAATTAGTTTTGGCCCGCCCATTCTCCATAAAACCATTCTGGAATCAGGTCTAAGCTCTCAGGAGTGGACTGATAAACTAAGGGATCTGGTGCATAATATGGACTGAAAACAATTAGATACTTATTTTTCTGTTTTTATTCGTATTTTTGATAAAATAGTTTTTCTGATTATGCAAGAGATTATTCCTCCGATACCAATACATGAGCTTGAAAAAGAACTCTTATTGGCTCAATTTCTCAGAAAAACCAATTATGGAGGAAACGATGTATTTGTAACAGATTATCACAGAACTCCAAATATTGTAAAAGAAATTGGCAGGTTGCGGGAAGTAAGCTTTCGAAATGCCGGTGGTGGCACTGGAAAGGATTGTGATCTTGATGATTATGATACCGCTGAACAGCCTTATCAACAACTATTTGTCTGGAATCCTAAAGATAAAGAAATTACAGGGGGATACCGGTTTTTCATATTCAGCAAATCACAAAATGATCTAAGCGATTATTCAAAACTGGCAACTGCCAAACTTTTTAAGTTCTCAGAAAAATTTATAAAGAACTATTTGCCCCACATGATTGAATTGGGGAGATCATTTGTGCCTCCTATGCTTCAGAAAACAGGTGGATCACGCAAAGGTGTTTTTGCACTTGATAATTTATGGGATGGTCTTGGAGCCCTGGTAATTAATAATCCCGGGATTAAATATTTGTTTGGGAAAGTAACCATGTACACACACTTCAACCAGGAAGCCCGCAACATGATATTGTATTTTTTGCATAAATATTTTGGAGATCATGAAAATTTACTGGTTCCGTATGAGCCCTTACAATTGGACATGGATAAAGAAAAATTAGATTCTATTTTCACTAGCAACAGCACCCAGGAAGATTACAAAATTCTTTCCTCAAAGGTAAGAAGCTTAGGTGAAAATATTCCTCCCCTTATCAATGCATATGTGAACCTTTCACCTACTTTAAAAACTTTTGGAACTGTAATTAATAGAAATTTCGGGAATGTTGAAGAAACAGGTATTATGGTCACCATAAAAGACATGTATCTCTCAAAAATTAACAGGCACCTTGCCTCTTACTCTAAGGATTACGTTCTTCCCACCGAGTAATTACCTGGCTTTCAGTAAGCTCGCTCATTTCTCCCTTCGATAAAATTAATGAAAGAGGTATTTACTACCTTATTTCCTCCAGGAGTAGGATAATCACCGGTAAAATACCAGTCACCACGACTTTCAGGGCATGCTACATGCAAATTTTCAACTGTTTGATAAACAACCTCAATTTCCGCGTTTATATCACTGGTATGAAGCATGCTGGCAATTTCAGCAGAGATTTCTTCATTACGAAAAGGAGCATAGATATCTTTCACATAGTTTACTATTTCTTCCTTAGGAAATTGTTCTTGTGCTTTTGATTTTTGATAAACTTTATTGATCAGTGCTTCACGTCCTGTTTTTCTCAAAAGTCTAATGACTGCTTTAAAGGCTATAAAATCAGATAGTTTAGCCATGTCAATGCCATAACAATCAGGATATCTTATTTGTGGTGAGGAAGAAACAATAACAATTTTTTTAGGCTCAAGTCTATCCAAAATTTTTATTATACTTTTCTTCAGTGTTGTACCCCGAACAATAGAGTCGTCAATGATTACCAGATTGTCTTCCCCTTTTATTACAGTATCATATGTAATATCATACACATGTTCTACCAAATCATCCCTGCCTTGATCTTCAGCAATAAATGTTCTGAGCTTTACATCTTTTACTGCAATTTTCTCCACTCTGGGTCGTAAGCCAACAACTCTTTCCAGATCATCCCAGTTCCCACTTGATCTCATCTCCATGATCTTATCAAGTTTTACTCCTTTCAGGTAATCCTCCATTCCTCTAATCATCCCATAGAATGCGGTTTCGGCTGTATTGGGAATAAAAGAGAAAACCGTATTTCTCAAGTCCTTATCCACCACATGAAGTATCTGTGGAGTTAGCAATCTACCCAACTCTTTCCTTTCAACATAAATATCTTTATCACTACCTCGTGAAAAATAAATACGCTCAAAGGAACATGCTCTTTTTTCCTGAGGCGAGCGAACTTCCTTAATGTTAATATCTCCCGATGCTTTTATCACAATAGCTTTCCCATGAGGTAACTCCTTAACCTGATCATAAGAAGTATTCATGACTGTTTGAATTACCGGTCGCTCTGAAGCCACCACCACAATTTCATCATCATAATAGTAAAATGCAGGTCTTATTCCCCATGGATCACGAACTACAAAAGCATCACCATGACCAAGCAGGCCCCCAATAGCATAGCCTCCGTCCCATTTATAACTCGCCCGGCTCAAAACTTTAGCAACTTCCAGGCTTTTCTCAATCAAAGGAGAAATTTCCTTATTACTAAATCCCTTTTTCTTAAAGTCCTCAAATAGTATTTGATTTTCCTCATCCAGGAAATGTCCAATATTCTCAAGAACCGTTACAGTATCGGAAAAATCTTTTGGGTTTTGACCTATTTCTATCAATGCCTGAAAAATTTCATCCACATTAGTGAGATTAAAATTTCCAGCCAGAACGAGGCTTCTTGATCTCCAATTATTTTCACGTATTACCGGGTGTACATATTCTATGTTATTCCTGCCAAAAGTACCATACCTCAAATGTCCAAGATAAATCTCTCCTGCGAAAGGCAGATTTTCCCTTGCCCAGTGCGGGTCATTCATTAAATCTGCATTTTCGTTTGATAAGGAATGAAATTCCTTATTGATTTTTCCAAAAATTTCCTGAATTGGGTTAGATAAGTTTGACCTGTGTCTGTGAATATATCTCACCCCCGGGCCTAAGTCAATCTTCAAGCTGGCTGCACCTGCCCCATCCTGACCCCGGTTATGTTGCTTTTCCATTAGAAGGTAAAGCTTTTGCAATCCATATCTCCAGGATCCGTATTTTACCTGATAGTATTCAAGTGGTTTTAATAGTCTTACCAGGGCTATTCCACATTCATGTTTTATGGCATCACTCACAATATGATCTTATAGAATTAAACAGCCACACAAAAGTAATCAATCAATTGCAGGAAGATATATGGTTTCAATAGGTGTAATGTAAGCATCCGGGAATTGTCTCCTTAGCTTTTTGTACAAAATCTGAGCCTCTCTCTTAGTTCTGAAATCACCAACCCTGACTTTAAAAAACGGAGCCTGGTAATCGACATAAGCAGAAATTCCCTGAAAGTTGGAAAGAAATTTCGCCTTAGCCTCATATGCATTCTCTCTGGCCATTCGTCCCGATTCAAAAAAAAGTTGAATCCTGTATCCATCCATTCCGTTTCTTCTGACATTTACATTCTTATATCTTTCCAATAAATCATTCAACCTTTCTTCCTGGTACAATTGAAACCTGCCTTCCTTTGGCACATATTCTCTTCCAGCAGAAAGTGTATCATTTGCAGAATAATTTCTTTCCTGGCTAAAAGCCTGAAAAGACAATCCCAGCAATAGAAACATAAAAAGAATATACCTGATCATTAATTATTTTATGTAGGATGGGTGAATGCTTAAAACGGGAACCGGAGAATGATTCACCATTTGTTGAGCTGTAGAACTAATATGCATATTTAAGGGGGTTCCTCTCTGGTTACTCAATATTGCAATGAGCTCTGCCCCGACATGTACCCCATAAGAAGTTGTAAGGTCGGATATATCGCTGCCATATAATTCATCTGTTACTATTTTAATACCTCTTTTCTTAAGATAGTCTCCAATCTGATCAACATAATTATTCAGACGCTTCTTAATATCTGCTCTTTGCGTGGTTCTCACGCTCACAACATGTACATCGGCTTCAAGTGCTGCGGCTAAATCGGCTGTAAATGGCACTTTTTTGCGTGTCTCCCTGCTGGCATCAATAGGTAACACAATTTTACTGATGCTCATTTTCCTGAAACCATGCCTCACTGTTATCACAGGACATGGGGCCTTACAAACAACCCTGTATGAGTTACTTCCAAGCCAAAACTCTTCAAAACCAGAAACTCCATGCGTCCCCATTATGATTAAAAAGGCTTTATCTTTAATTGCCTGATCTGAAATAACTTTATAAATTTTCCCTACTTTAATCAGATAATCGAACGTGCCTCCTCCATTATATCTGGACTTATTTTTCTCAATTAGACTTTTACAAAAGTCATCCACAGTGCTACCATACTCCTTTTCTTTTCCCTTGATAATAAAAGGTTCGTCATAATTTTTATCTTTCCTCACATGGAGAACCCTAACATTTGATTTTACTTTATTAGCCATTGCAATTGCATGCTCCAGGGCATTAATTGAGTCTTTTGAAAAATCGATGGGAACTAAAATACTTTTCATTGGTATTAATTTTAAATTTTCAGACAATGGGTCATTTATTTGTAATCCACTAAAGCTCTTGATTCTAATAGGATAATAAACCTAAGCTTTAAAAATACAAAAAAAAATACAGAATGTTTAAAAATGATTTAGTAAATCATCTCAAATCAACTATCCCTTCCTCCTCAATTTGAATATTTCTATTAATAAAAAGAAATTTTACTTTTAAATTTCCGGCAAGTTTGTATTCTGCCTTACTTTTTTCTACCAGGGAAATAAGAACCATTGTGGTTTTCATAAATCCTTTCAGCTCAACTTCAACAGGGAACATATAGATTTCATTCGACATCTTATTAATAACTACTTTTTTATTATTTGATATGTTCCCCAGTTCGATACCATTCAAGCTCAAATCCAGGTCTATCTTTGTAAGTTTAAGATTCAGTTTCCCGGGGTTTTCGATTGGAATATACAGTTCAAGGTCAAGTTGTCCTTTCCTTATTTGGTTTATTTTTATCTCCTGCACATCTCCCACCTGAACTTCCTGCATCATTGAACAACTGCCAATTATCAGAATCAACAAGCCTCCTATAGCAGCAAGCTTATACTTTAGTAAGGTCATATATTAAATGTGTTAATAAATCGTTAAAAAGAGTCAGGTTGAAATAAGGTTTAGACATAAAATAAATGCAGTCTGGGTCAGCTCAAGCCTATTGTTTCCTGTCGTCATGCTGAACTACCTCACAGCCTGTCCCGAACATCGGGAACCACAGGGAGTAATCCTGCCGGCAGGCGGGCAAGCCTGTCCCGAGTTTATCGAGGGGTTCGGAATGACGAACCCTAACAGGGGAACTTGACTTGACATTAGTTGTTTTCCAGAAAATTGATAAGCTCATCGGTCATTTTCAGGTTATGAAAAACATTTTGCACATCATCATCATCTTCAAAATCTTCTGCCATTTTCAAAAATCTTAAAGCCGCTTCCGGTTCCAATTCTTTGGTATCATTAGGTATTCTCTGTAGTTCTGCATTTTCAGCTTCCAGTTTTAATTCGTCCAGCTTTTTCTGAATATTTCCAAAATCTTCCAGTGCAGTTGTAATAATATATACATCACCTTCATCCTCAATATCCTCCGCTCCGGCATCAATCAGTTCAAGCTCAAACTCGTCAGCATCAATTTCTCCCTTAGGTACAGTAAAAACACCCTTTCTGTCAAACAAAAAGCTAAGTGAGCCATTGGTCCCCAATGTTCCATTCCTTTTTGTAAATATAGACCGGATTACACTTACCGTGCGATTATTATTATCTGTCAGGCATTCTACAAAAACAGCGATTCCTCCAGGGCCATACCCTTCAAAAGTAACTTCCTGAAAATTAGCTCCATCACTAGAGGCCTTATTTATAGCCCTGACAATATTGTCTTTAGGCATATTCACTCCCTTGGAATTTTGAATTGCCAGGCGAAGTCGTGGATTGACATCCTCATCGGGGCCTCCCTCCTTAACTGCAACTTGAATTTCTTTTACAATCTTGGAAAATAGCTTTGATCGCTTTGCATCGGCAGCACCCTTTTTCCGCTTTATTGTTGACCATTTACTATGTCCGGACATAATTGATTATTTTTCGAAAATACTTACTTAAACCAGAAATCAAAAATAAGAAATACTTTCAACAAATTTACCTTGGGAAGAAATTATCAAACTGATTACCATAAGACAGGAAAATCAGCTATTATATGAGCGTTGGGTTAAAAACAGACGGGCAGAAACAGAAAAACTGTCCATTATCCTGGTAAGTGAAAGTAATTATTCTGACGCACATGCATTTCCTTATGTTTATAGAGCCTTGAATATTGGTAAAATTGTGGGTATGCCAGTTCCCGGTACCATGACTGCCGTATGGTGGGAAACTCTTCAGGATAAAAGTTTGTATTTTGGGATTCCCCAGGTTGGAATCAAAGACATAAATGGTAAATACCTGGAAAATCAACAACTTGAGCCTGACTACAAAGTTCCAACAGATTATGAAATTGTGATCACCGGTCGTGACCAACAACTTGAGAAGGCGGTGGAAGTATTGCTTAAGGAGCTTGAGTAAGGAAAACCGTGATTTCCTACTAACATTCAGATAATCAATAAGCCACCCTAAAGGTCTGGGTTATTGATTATCATGTGTTTAAGCAAAGCATAGTATCGAACTCACCTCAACTTATTATGGATATCCTGTGTTACAAAACCGGATAATGCCTAGAAATAGAAATTATAACTGAACCAAATTGGTAAACCTATCGGGAATACAGTTGCGATATCCTTTGAATTGACAAGGGCAATATCGAATGAAGAACGCTCCCCAATGATCTTTATCCCATATGAAAAGACCCAATAATAAGGATCTGATGGAATCATCCAGTTCTCAGTAACCAAACCAATCCTTCTACCAACTCTGGCAAAGCCACTAAAAGATATAAATGGATTATTGGTAAGCTCACCTCCAGCCTGCCCCCATCCCAGGCTAAAAGTACCATGATAATCATCTGTACCATAGGTAACGACACCATATCCGAGTCCAATACCCTCAAAACCGTCACCATCTTCAATTACAACTGCTGCATTGGCATATATATATCCAGCTCCAGCTGAAAACTTATCTGTAATCTCAAAACCAAATTTTGGCATGATAAAAAATATTGGTTCCCCGGCAAAAGTTGAAATTCCCTCAAAACCTCCACCAATTGAAAACCAGTCTGTAATACCATAGTGAGCAATGTTGGTAGTAATAAGAACATTTTGATAATACCCATCACCTTTTTTAAGGTTCCGGCCTGTTTGGCCAAACAGGTATCGCGTTGAATTAGGATTTTTGAACCAATATTTACCATCTTTCATTTGAGAGGTTTTAATTTCGTTTATCTCTTTAATATCAGATTTTTTCAGGGTCACCTCACCAAAAGTTTTTGATTTAATTGTAATGCTCTCGGAATTCTCTGAAACAACCAGCCCTATCATGCTTGTTCCATCGTTTAGTTTAATCTCAACCATCTTCCCGGGTTCCTGCTTAACCTCTTGTTGTGAAAATGCCACACATCCTGCCAACAGTATCAACATGACTGTCAGCACCGATTTGTAAAAAGACAAGTTCTTCATGATTAAAAGTATAAGTTGCAAGTTTTCTTCCGGTTAATTCTCCAGGTATTTATGTTTCAAGACAAAATTCATAAATATCTTCAAAGCTTACATATCACTTCAAAATTCATGCCTGTTATTCAATTCACAC
>DAOWNN010000233.1 GCA_030642585.1 Bacteroidota bacterium
GAATCGAAGATGAACTTCACAAAAGAGTGATCGGGCAAGATGAAGCTATTGAAGCGGTTGCTGATGCTGTTAGACGAAACAGAGCAGGTCTACAAGATGAAAAAAGACCAATTGGTTCCTTCATCTTTTTAGGAACTACCGGAGTTGGTAAAACAGAGTTGGCTAAAGCATTAAGTGATTTTTTGTTCAATGATGAAGACTCCATGACCAGAATTGATATGAGCGAATATCAGGAAAAACATTCTGTTTCAAGATTATTAGGTGCTCCTCCGGGATACGTAGGTTATGATGAAGGTGGACAATTAACAGAAGCAGTCAGAAGAAAACCATATTCTGTAATTCTTTTAGATGAGATTGAAAAAGCACATCCTGATGTGTTCAATGTTTTATTACAGGTATTGGACGATGGAAGATTGACAGATAATAAAGGAAGAGTGGTTAATTTTAAAAACACCATTATTATTATGACTTCCAATCTTGGTTCTCATTTAATACAAGAGAATTTTGAAAATTTTGGAAATGAAGATCAAGAGATTGTAATTGAAAGAACAAAAATTGAAGTATTAAGTCTATTGAAAAAAACTATTCGTCCGGAGTTGTTAAACAGAATTGATGAGACAATTGTGTTTACTCCATTAACTAAAGAGGATATTCAGCAAATTGTTAGATTGCAACTAAAAAGCCTGGCTTCGATGCTGGCCAAAAACGATATTCAACTTGAATTTACTGATGAAGCTATTGATAAAATTTCTGAACTTGGTTATAACCCTCAATTTGGTGCGAGACCGGTAAAAAGAGTACTTCAAAAGAATGTTTTAAACGAACTCTCTAAAGAAATTCTTTCTGGTAAAGTAAAAGCAGATTCTAAAATATTACTGGACGAATTTGAAGGCCGGTTTGTTTTTACTAATAATGACAATCATTAAGGAATTTAATCAGCAAATATCTCCCCAAGCATTTTGCTGAGCTGGTCAACATCTATACGCTTTGCAATAATGGTTTTGTCATTATCTAACAGGTATAAGGTTGGAGTAGAGTGAATATCATAATAATACCTGAAATAAGTTTGTTGGTGCGGATCCCAGGCATTGATCCAGTCAAATCCATGCTCATTAACATAATCTTCCCATTGTTTTCTATCCCCCTGGGTATCAATAGCAATAACTTCCAGTCCTTTATCCCTGTATTTTTCGAATAATTCAAAGAGCTTTGGAGTTTCTGTCTTACAGAAACCACAGTTTGGTTCCCAGAAATACAAGATAGTGTATTTTGCAGTTGTTTCATGTAGAGAGACCCATTCTCCTGTAATGGTTTCCATCTTCAGTTCCTGCGCCTTTACCCCAATTAAGTTTGGTTTGGTTTTATTTACCCTATCCCTTAATTTTTCCAGGTAAACAGAATCACTCCAGTATGCTTCTCCCGACAGGTAATATGTTTCAGCAACGTCCACAAACACCTCATCCATGCCCATAATCTTACTCTCCAGGAAGTTGTTCAGAACAAAAATTACAAAATACTGGAATATCTCCTTATTTGCCCTGGCCTTTTCAGCTGTTAAATGTATTTGTGGAATAATTGAATCGGGGAGCTGAATCAGAACCTTGTTAAAATAAGTATCCAGCTTATTCTGCAATATGGGTGTGCGTATGAGTTTATCGTTTGAGAAATTAAGATTATCAAAAAAATGATCCCGGTAATATCCATAACTCATTGTCATTTTCACTGAATCTTTGTTCATCTGATCTTCAGGGATATCAAAATCAGGAACCTGTGGTGGAGCCATGGCGAACACAAGATCTCCAATAAAACTATCCGGAAATTGTCTGTGCAGATCATCCAGATAAGCCTCCAGCTTTTCATTGTTTTTATCGATGACTGATTGCAAGCGGGCAAGGGAGTCAGGCTCATTTTCAAAACTCTTCATTTTTTCCCTGCTATCAGAATTACTCTTGTTAAGTTGCATTAGAAATCTCTGGTATTCAAGAAATGCAGTATTTTCTTTTGAGCCTTTAAACTCCAGTAATGGAATTAAATCATTCACATCCGTATAAATTGAAAAGTTCTGCTCATCTCCAATAAGAAATTCAAAATATTTCATATCGGGAAGAACTACTAGGTATACTCCGCCAGGAATGGTGTCCTCTCCAATTAACTCAAACTGCCCATTTTTATAAGCTGTAAGGGTATCATAGATAAATTTCTGCTCTCCATAATGATAGGCTATTAACAGGGTGCTGTCTGACATTCCTTTTAAATGAATTTCAATCTTGTGAGATTGCCCTGATAATGATCCTGTAATTATGAATGCTATTAGAATACAGAATAAGAATTTTCGCATAAATTTAAAATTGGACATTATGTATTACTGCCTGATATTCAGGCACTTCATTTGTCTGGATTTTTCGACTTTGAGACTCAAAACCTTATCTTCCTTTTTAGTTTTAATCTTAGCCTTAGCCTTAACCTTAGCCTTCTTCCATATTCCTAATTAGGAAAGCACAAATATACTTTGTTATTTTATCATTTACATATATCAGTCTATCTCAATAAAGATGTTATCAATTTTAATACCAAATTATAACAGGAGTATCACAGATTTGCTTGTTAGGCTTGATGAACAAGCAAAAAATGAAGGCATAGTCTACGAAATACTTGTTGGAGATGACTGCTCTGAAACTTCTATAATTCATCAGTATAAGCAATACGAGACAGGTGGTTCTATTCGTGTATTCAAACATAGAAATCGATTGGGCAGATCTGCTAACAGGAATTTTCTTGCCCAAAATGCCAAATATGATTTTATCTTATTTATTGATTCCAATGCTGAAGTAAAGGATCTGCACTTCATTAGAAAATATCTTTCTGCCAAAGATCTTGCTCCTGTACTTGTGGGCGGAATTGCATATTCAGAAATACCACCTCTTGATTCTGCCTGCCTTTTGCGATGGAAATACGGAAGAAGCAGGGAAATGAAATCTTCAGAATTACGAAATAGAAAACCTACACAATCATTCATTAGTTTTAACTTTTTAATTCGTAAGAACATATTCAATCAGATTAGATTTGATGAGAGTTTATTAGAATATGGACATGAGGATACCCTTTTTGGATTTCGCCTGAAACAAAAGAATGTAAATATATTGCACCTGGATAATGCTTTGATACATAGCGGAATGATAACAGGTGAAGAGTTTTTGTATAAGACCCGTAAGAGCCTGGAGAATCTGAAATATATTCTTCAGATCCTGGATGATGACCCGGAATTTATACAGGAAGTGAAATTGCTCAAGACATTCAGGCGTTTTAGAAAGATTAAGATTGACCGTGTATTGAAATATTTTTTCCCCATCATCAGAAAGAATCTCGAAAGTTGTTTGACCTCACGTAATCCGATGATCCTGTTTTTCCAATTATACAAATTGGCTTATTATTGTAGTCTTCATGAATAATGTAAATAGCTCTGTATTTTTGAGTGATTGCTTCAGAAACATTTTGTTTTAATCCTCCTTCGCGTTCCGCTTCGGCGGACGAGAAGGGTGATTTAATTCCTCGGAGTTCTACTCCGAAATGAGGGGTTCAGGGTTCTACCCTAAGGTCTCTTACCTTTGATTAAAAAGGAACCGACGTACTGTAGATCGACTTTCCAAGTCGATAAGCGACTCAAAGAGTCGCTCTACAGGCAATATAATTCTCGGATTCGATTTGATCTTTCACATTTGCTATACAAACTGCTATCTTGCTATAGTATTCCAAAAAATATATTGTATAAATTTGGATTAATCATAGAATTAAACTGGCAATTAAGATTCTGCGTATTATCTTTGCATTTTGAAAAATCAATAGCCAATTATTCTCCAAATTTTTTATTGGAAATGAATATTGAACTTATTTTAAGAGAAAAAATCAGGGAAGCTATTAAAATTTTGTTTCAGCAGATCCCCGATGAGAAACTTATACAGATTCAGCCTACCCGGAAAGACTTCCGGGGAGATTATACAATAGTCGTTTTCCCATTGCTCAGGATTTCACGTAAAAACCCTGAAGAGACTGCAAAAGAGCTTGGAACATGGTTGAAAATTGATTCGCAACTGATAAGCAGCTTCAATGTGGTCAAAGGATTTCTAAACCTGGAGCTACATCCGGGGTTTTGGAAAGAGAACTTTGAAAAGATGTACAGTCAGAAGAATTATGGAATTGATTCAATGAGAGAGGAAGCATCTCCATATCTGGTTGAGTTCTCTTCACCAAACACCAATAAACCCTTGCATCTGGGTCATATTAGAAATAACCTTATTGGCTACTCTCTGGCCAAAGTTCTTGAAGCAAATGGGCATCAGGTTGTAAAAACCAATATAGTAAATGACAGGGGTATTCACATTTGCAAATCAATGCTTGCCTGGCAGAAATGGGGAAATAATGAAACACCCGGATCAACAGGGAAAAAAGGAGATCAC
>DAOWNN010000167.1 GCA_030642585.1 Bacteroidota bacterium
CCCTCTGCTGCGCAAATTATTCCGGATGTGACAGATACAACTCTGGCAGCATTTATTAAGGATATCAGTCTTTCCGCAAATGCTTATTTAACGGGAGATATCAACTGGACTATTAATTTTGGTGGAGGGAGCTTCAGTGTACCCCAGGGGGTTTCAAAAATAGCTCAAGCCATGGATGGGGGAGAAAATGAAATTCACCTAACAATAAGCAGGGGAGGAGGAGATTGTCCTCAATTTGACCAGACCGACCTGATTAATGTTGTAGTTCAGGAGGATCCGTTTATTTCAAAGGGAATGTCTCCTGAAGATAAAACAGGCGGGAATGACTACTTTTATATAGAAAATATTGGAAATATTGAGAATGAGCTCACAATTTTTAACAAATTGGGATCAGTTTTGTTTCAAATCGAAAATTATAGTTGTTCAATGGTAGATGATTCAAATTGCTGGGATGGCAGGGATAAGAGTAACAATCCTTTGCCCGATGGAACTTATTATTATGTTCTTAAAATAAAAGGAAGTAATCCGCAAACAGTTTCAGGTTACTTCGTAATTAAAGGAAATTAGTTTGAGAAAAGCCAGGTACATACTATTCTTCTTTTTATTAATGTTGTATGCATTTAGTCATGCTCAACAAAATGACCTTTCGTACAGTCAGTACTGGATCAATGGCCTTGCTATTAATCCTGCTTATTCAGGAAGTAGAGAGGTTTTTAATATTACCATGCTTTACCAGAAAAAATGGTCTGGAATTGAAGGTGCCCCGACAAACATGACCTTTAGTGCTCACGCTCCTTTGAAAAATGAAAAACTGGCTCTTGGTCTGTTTATTATGAACCAGAGTTATGGCGTGTCAAAGAACACACAGATGTATTTAAATTATGCCTACCGGGTTCAGTTAGGAGGAGGAAAACTTTCTCTGGGCCTGAAGGCTGGTGTATCTATGATAAATGAGGATTTAGGGAGCTTGTTATCGGGCCTTGTAGATCAAACTGATCCGGTTTTTACACAGGTAGAAGAAAAGCGGGTTCAACCGGGTATAGGCTTTGGAGTTTATTATTATACCCCCAGATTTTTTGTGGGCGCTTCTGTACCAGATATGCTAAACTATGGCCTTAATATTATTGATTCTGTGAGCACCAAATATGAAGGATCATTGAGTCCGTCTAATTATACCTACATGTTGACCGCTGGTGTATTAATTGGGAAATCGGCATCATTTAAGTGGAAACCTTCTTTTTTGGTTAGCTACAGAACCGATTATGATGCACTGCGATATGATATAAACAGCAGTTTTATATTGCTTGATAATAGATTTTGGATTGGAGTATCTTATAGATCCGGCGGTTCTTATCCGAACCCGGTAATAGTTGGAAATATTGAATTGCATATAAACAGGCAGTTTATGCTGGGTTATGCCTATGATTATTCTCTTGGCGGATTAAATTCCGCTATGAATGGAATACATGAAATAATTCTCAGGTATGAGTTTGGATATAAAATTGAGGCTTTAAATCCCAGATTTTTCTAGTATGAGCAGAATTGGAAAATATATACTTGTTGGATTTCTTTTACTTGCAGCTGACTTTGTTCTTGCACAGGATCTCTACAGGGTAAAACTATTGCCTTTCAGTTCAAGAGTTTATAACGATTTTGCTCCTGTAGTTTTCGAAAATGGCCTGATTTTTTGTTCCGACAGGAAAAATAATGTCCTGGTTGATTACAAGGCCTCTGACAACAGCCGGCTTTTAAATATGTTTATGGTGGAAAGAAAGGATAGTTTGAAATGGGGCTCCCCGAAGATATTATCAAAAGAATTAAGCAGTATTTTTAATGAAGGACCTTCAACATATAATGAGGAAACTAAAACTCTCTTTTTCACACGTAATTTATCTACAGACAAGAAGGGGAAAAGTAAGGATAATAACTATGGATTGTTTTATTCCCGCTATAATGGCTCAAAGTGGGTAAATATACGCACTTTTGAACACAATGATCCCTCTTATAAAATAGCACATCCAAGTTTGAGCAGTGATGGTAAAACATTGTATTTTTCTTCAGATATGCCGGGAGGATATGGCAAATCTGATATATACCTGAGCCGTCTGGTTAGAAGCAGATGGACAAGCCCGGAAAACCTTGGGCCTGAGATCAATACTGCCGAATCAGAACTTTATCCTTTTATTCTTTCTGATGAGATCTTCTATTTTTCATCTGACAGGGCTGGTTCTATGGGAGGATTGGATATATACACAAGTGTTTATTCTAATGGAGGATGGACTTCTCCAAATGCTCTTGAAGCCCCGATTAACAGCAAAGATGATGATTTTGGCTTTATTTCTAACAATACTGCTTCTTCCGGATATTTTTCCTCCAACCGGAATAAGGTGGATGATATTTATTCTTTTGAATCAAATGTGCCATTAATGGTCGGTTGCCAGGAGCAAAAAGAAAATAAGTATTGTTATATATTTTATGACAGGCAAATGTCAGATTTAGATTCAGTTCCGAACTTGATATTTAGCTGGGACCTTGGTGACGGAACCATACTGGATGGAGTTAAAGTTCGACATTGTTATGAAAAGCCCGGAGTTTATGATATACGCCTTGATGTAAGGGATACTCTAACCACTCAGGAGACATACCTGGAACAATCTTACAGTCTTGTGGAGGCCAAAGCAAGAAAACAAGTTTATATTCAGACAGTAGATACTTGCTATGCCGGAACTGAACTAAAACTGAGTACCGAGGGGACCTATCTGCCAGGAGTGGAAATTGCCGAGTATTTCTGGGATTTTGATAATGGGGCAAGATCAAAACGTAAAGATCCTAAATGTGTTTTTCAGGCCGCTGGAACCTATATGATTCGCCTTTTAATAAAAAGTTCTCAGGATAAGTTTGGTGAGGTAGAGGAGTTTTGTAGCTATAAAAATATTATAGTTCTTGAGCCTAAGCAGGAATGATAAATTTGTTTGTGCCAGGCAATAATAGAGGCACGCTATTTGAATGATTGAAGTAAATGATAGTATGATAAAATATATACAAATAATTATTATCCACTTAGCTTTTGTTACAGGCTTATTTGCCCAGCCGGTTCCGGCTCAGGATGAAAATATACCCCACCTTGTGACTTTTGGGAATGAGGCAGAAACTTCCTGGGGGGATGATGACTTTTGCCAGGTTTTCTTTTTCCTTATCCCAACGGAATTTGAAGATCCTGTTTATATTAAAGTATTTGATCCGGATTGTGGTGGTGAAATAGATGAAATCAATGGGATTTTTAATACTACAACTGAATTTTCAGTATATGGGGGTGCCACATGCTGGACTGAGGATGATGCCAGGGGGACTGAACCAATAGGTAATTATAAGAGTGGAAACCTGCTGGCATCCAGGAAATTTGGGGTTGACCCCGAATATGATGAGGATTGGTATACATTTGGCCCATTTAACCCAAAAGAAGGTGAATTTTCAAAAGATTTTCAAGGTTATGTTTTTAAAATGATAACTGAAGGACTGGATGGAGATGACGGGAATCTTTACCAGTATTACCTTAGTACCGATGCTGATTTTAATGTGCCAATTGAGGGAGGCAAAGCCTTTACCTATGAGTATACATTCAGGATGTGGAATACTTCAGAAAATGTTTCTCATATATATCCTTACGTTGAAGAAGGTACCGTTTCAGTGCGGCAATGGAATTTTGATTGGGATAGCGATGGCGGAATCCATGCGCTTTCAGTCGTAAGAATTTTTAAAGGAAATAAGGTTTCAGCAGAAGATGTATGGGCCGATAGCGAATTTAGTATCAATCCTGCCGAAATTGGCAAATCCCTTGATTTCAGATTTGTGAAAAAGCAATCTCCCACTGTTATCAATAATAATGTGGTTATTTCTGTGCAAAATCAGTTTGGTGAGGCAATGCCCTTTTTCAATATTCCCATTGGGGGTGTTCCTAAATATCAGCCAATGATCACAATTGAGGAGGAGAAAGAAGAATAGCAAAAAAATTTAAACTATGAACCCTAAGCCTGCCAGGTATCTGTGTGCTTTTTTTATGATATTATTTGGGTATTTTGGAATTTCACATGCCCAGGACTTTCATTTGAAGAATTATAGTACAGAGGATGGCCTGAGCAACAGGTTTATCTATACCATTAATCAGGATCAATCAGGGTATTTATGGATTGGAACCGGATCGGGACTAAACCGTTTTGATGGCTTTGAATTTCAAACAGACTTCCTGCCAGATTCCTTATCAGAGAGTTTTTTTAATTGTAGTATGAAAGATAGCCTTGGCTCTCTTTGGTTTGGAAGTAACAATGGTCTTGTTATACAGTATAATGGGCATGATTTTACGAATTATAATCTGAAAGAATACACCACAGGAGCAATAACGGGCTTGATCGAGGGCCAGGATGAAACTATAATTGTATCCACACAGAATGGGACAATCATAAAGATTGATCCAATTAATCCTAATAATACAATTTATCATCAACTTGAAGTTGGATTAATCTTTTCTATTGGGACAGATCCAAATGGCAGACTGTTAGTGGGCACAAATGATGGTCTTATGCTATATTCGTTTCCGAAAGGAAATCAGAAGCCTCAATTGATTTCTAAGATTGACCAAATTCCTTCCACAAGGATCAATGTCCTTTATACCGGGCCTTTTTCAAAAAAACTATTTGTAGGGACCGAGGATAAGGGCCTTTATTTTTTAAAATCCGGAACTCAAACCGATCATTTTGATGTATTCAATCTAAGCCGGGATATTAATTTGAAACGACCAAATATTCGTTCCATTTTTGAAACAAAGCGAGGCGAACTATGGGTGAGTACATTTAGATCGGGAGTTATAAAATTGTATCTGGATGATAGCCAGGAAAAAGTTCTGGACTATCAATTGTTTAATACTAAGAATGGACTGATCAACAATACCACTCAGGTTGTATTTCAGGATTTTGAAAAAAATATTTGGATTGGTACAGCCGGCAAGGGCTTATCAATTCTTATGGATGAAGCCTTTACTTTCCTGAGTACTGATAAAGATATGCCCGGAAATAGCATTAGTTCAATTGCATCTGATGAGTCAAAGTACTATTTTGCCGGTGAAAAAGGGATTGTGGCTTTCGATAATAAAAGTTTGCAAATTGTCAGGTCTTTTGGAAAAAATAATGGTTTGCCTGCTGATCAGTTAACTTCGCTTGCACTGGATGGTGAAAATCTTTGGGTTGGCACAAAAAAAAGTGGTTTGTATCTTCTATCATTAATATCCGGAAGAGCTAATCCTTTCTTCGTCTCAAATGATGACAATGAGAAGTCAATAAATCATATTATTTGTGAAGATGAAAAATTGTGGCTTGCTACAAATAATGGTATTTTCTTATTTGATCTTGCCTCAGGCAGTCGTAAACATTTTTCTACAACCGATGGGCTTCCACACAATAATGTTAGTCACCTTTACATGGATCAGGATGGAAATCTCTGGATTTCTACCTTGAGTGATGTTCTTTATTATCTTTCGGGAACCGAAGTGATTCAGTCTAAATTCCCTTCTGCTGGAATCAG
>DAOWNN010000158.1 GCA_030642585.1 Bacteroidota bacterium
AAATTCCATAATTTATATTTGGTTAATTTTTCAAGGTATAAAAAACATGTCGTTCCTACGGAACTTTACTTATTTGTAGTTGATTATCAAGGGACTTACGTCCCTTGGTGTAACATTTTATCCCTATGGGATAATCATATTAAGGATGTTTTGATTATAGAAATTAATGCCTTTAAGTAATTTGAAGACACTTTTTATTATCCCTATTTTCAGACTTGCAACACCCAATTTAGTGAAACTACAATTGAAATTCAAGTAGTTACAGGGATTTGGGCGTTTCGTACGGAAAACAGGAGTGAACTATGAAGAATGCGATTGTACTTTTTTTTAGTAATGTCATTAAGCTCCTGCCATGAGCAGAGTAAAGAGTATTATCTTTTATCTGATATGGATTGGTATGATGCAATTACAACATGCAGCGCTCTTGCCGGATTACAAGATGAGGAGGTTTATGTTTATAAATATTACGAAAGCAATGAATTGTCAAATGAGATTAGAGATTTATACTTATATGGATCTAAAATATTCAATTATCAAATCAATGACTCAATTAATGAATATATACTAACAAGGGAGAACAGGTTGATTTCTAATCATATAGATACACTGCAGCATTTTGAGTATATAACTGATATAACAAGTCGAAGAAGCGGCTATATGTTGTTATCTGAACCTTTTTTTATTGATGATGAGTTAGTTTGTTTTTCGATATCCTTGAAGAATAGTGATGACAAAAATGGACATTGGATATATTTCTATAAGAAGAATCCTGAGGTTTTTCAAATAATGGGGTATTATGATGTAAAACAAAAGCAATATTATACAGCTACTCCATTATAGCAGACTATGATGACCTTGTATTATTGATTAATGTCTGACGAAATATCCATTTTGGACAAATCCAACTTTATAAAACCACAAAAACCGGCACTTAAAATGCCGGGTTTTGTTTATAGGTTAGCAGTAATGATTTACACCGCCAGCTGCCTGATTTTATCTTTGGTAATAAACGCATCCAGAAACTCCTTGACCACGGACTTTTTTTCTTCCGGCATCTTCTCGATCAGCTTAAACTGATTTAAAAGTTCCTTATCCGTGAGAGTACTCTCGGCCAGATCATCGCTCAATACATTAGCTATTTTAACCAGGTTATCATCAGAAGGCTGCTTACCTTTATCCTTATATCTTCCATGGCCTTAAACAGCAAGAAATATTTTTCAAAAATATGATCAAAGAAAGAACCTAATATTTCACTATATTTGTTTATTACAAACTTTTCCATGGATAATAAAGCCGAAATATTAAATCTTATTAAAACGTCTGTGAGAACCCATCTCCCGGATGCTGAAGTCAGGTTGTTTGGTTCCAGAGCAAGATCTGATTTGGATATTAATAGTGATTACGATATCCTTATTATTACTGATCAGTTGCTAACTCCAAAAGAGAAATTTCCTATTAAAACAGTTCTAAGAAAAGAATTACTTAAATCCGGAATCAGGACGGATATATTAATACAAAGCAAGAAAGATATTGCAGTAAAAAGGAACCTGCCTGGACATATAATCAGGAACATTCTTAAGGAAGCAATTCTGTTATGAAAAAAGAGAAATCGGAATATATTAAGAATTGGTTGTTTCGTGCAAATGAGGATATTGCTGTAATTGAAAGTCTTGCCGGTATTAATTTTGAATTCTACACAAGTACAATTTGTTTCCATGCCCAACAAGCTTCTGAAAAATTCTTAAAGGCATTTTTAATCTATCAAGACATTGACTTCCCTAAAACTCATGATCTGGATTTTTTACTTATGGAATGTCAGAAGATTGACAAACATTCATTTGATATTGATTTAAAAAGTCTCACAGATTTTGGAGTTTCAATCCGTTACCCTGATGATTTTTATGTTCCAGAAGTAAATGAAACCAAGGAATATATTGCAATCGCGACGAAAATTAAGAATCTCATTGAGAAATTAATCAAGCTATAAATACAAGCTCCTTGAAATATTGACAAGACTCTAGTTTGACTGGTTTGATTATGGGGCCAGGTTCTATGATCCAAGCCTGAAAAATAACCACAGCTTCTTTTTCTCTGTTTTGTCATGGATTTTGCTGTCTTGCCTGCAGATCCTTGCCACCGGCAAAATCGCCGCCAAAACCGGATTCTTGCAAATTCCCCGGAGCTATGCTCAGTTTAAAGCGGGACTAGTGGCTCTGAGTAGATTAAGGATGACTATTAAATCAATTCCCTTGAGTGGACTTCAGGCCTGGCCAGGTCAAAGCGAACCAAAGCCAGTTCAGGGCCGTCATGAGCAGCAGTAAATAAGAATGTACTTCCGATTTTATCTTCCCAGGATCCTGTAATTCTTGCAGATTCATGTATATGACCATGAAGACTAAGGAGGGGCTGGTTTGCTTCCAAAAATCTTTGTACAGCAATACTTCCTACATGTACATCAAGTGGAACATGTTCAATCATTTTCCCATCCAGAGCAGCACGGTCAAGATTGGTTTTATAAGGGGGAGTATGAAAAAGGAAAAGAGCTTTGTTCAAATCACCTCCAGCAACAAGTTTATTAAGATCTTCCTGTATTGTTGAATAAATAATATCATCTTTTTTTTCCGGAAAAGTCCGGTAGCCTTCCTCTGGTGGCACACAGCCCGGATCCACATACCTTGATACATCATAGCGTTCCCAGTCTTTAAGTAAAAAAGGTGTTGGAGGTACATAGGAATATCCATAGATATTATGACTTTTAAAGATTGTCATCTTATTGTGGATATATTCCCATATCCCTATCTTTTGTGCCTCAATAAAAATATCCTCCTCGGCTTTCCCATCATCATTTCCAAGAATAAGAAATACGCGTGGAAATTCCTGGCCAAGAGCATTCTTAAGGTCCAGAAAACCAGAAATCAATACCTTATTGATAAATTCTTCATTTGACTTAAACCCTGATGTAATAGATTTTAGTCCTGATGGCAGGAGATCACCCCCCAGAAAAACTGCCTGTGGTTTTTCAGCTTCTATGCTATGAAACAATTTCTTGTATCGGTCAATTTTTCCATGAAGGTCGGACACAAAAAAACATTGGATCATTTTGTGTTTGTTTGATTTAAATTTGAAATTAAAAAAGCTGCCCACAAGGCAGCTTTTTTTAATATATAGATGAAAAAATTATTCAAGTGTTTCTGATTTCACAGCCGCGTAGTTCAGCTTCAGGGCACTTGCACGCCGAAGTGCCAGTTTCACATCTGAGATAACACCCATTTTTGTTTTTGAATCTACTTTCATGGATACCGACATTTTTGCCTGGTCGGCCTCATTCATGGCATCTCTTTCCTGAGCAATGAAATCCTGAATGTCAGCTACATTTTTGAATTGATCATTGAGCTGAATTCTTGGTTCTGTTCCAAACATTTTTTGATAGGGTCCGGCAGGTTCACCAATATAGATATAGGAAACAAGATCTTTCTTTTCAAGTGTTTTAGCTTCTGTTGCATTGGGTAAACGGATGTTGACCTTTAAGTCAACTTCTCTCATAACCGTTGTAGTCATAAAGAAGAATAGAAGCATAAAAACAATATCAGGAAGAGAAGCAGTATTGATGTTCTCAACGCTTTTTTTTCCGTCTTTTTTAAATTTTGACATTATTTTCCTCCTCCAATATTTTTAGGTTCAGCTTCAGACAGTACAGAAGAATAATACTTTTTCACAGCATTTTGCTTATCCTCATCCAGATCATCATATTTGATTCCAAACGTTTGTAAGGAAATGTCATTTCTAAGTTCATTTTTGGCAGCAAGCAGCTCATTTTGAACTATCAGGTAAGTTCCATATGAGGTACCCCTGTCATTTTGAAGAGAAATAACAGGATTCTTAGGAACATATACCCGGCCAAAGAAATCTATTTCTTTATAATCTTTTTGAGGAAGATTATCCTTGTCTTCAGGATTTGCAATAAAATCCTTGGCACTTTCACGAAGATCATGAATATCCATAGGTTTGTTTTCAACCAGAAGCTGGTCAAATTTATTGATCTTAACAACAAAGACATTTCTCTCTCTGATTTTATCCTGAGGTTCGGGTGCATCTTTATCCGGGATAGGAGGCAATCCTCTCATCAGACCCGTATCAACATCCATGGTAGTGGTAACCAGGAAAAAAATCAAGAGGAGAAATGCAATGTCTGCCATAGACCCTGCATTAATTGGTGTTAATTCCCTCTTTGCCATTTGTATATAGTATTATAGTTTAAACCCCCATACTCATTTGTATGGGGGTTATAAAACAATTATTTAAAGTACTTGGAAATTTCAGCATACAGGATTGAAAGAACTGCCCCCCCTGCTAGAATATAAGTAGCAAACAAACCTGTTCCTGTCCATTTCAGGGTAAAAGGTTCATTTCCAGCGCCCTCATAGGTTTCAATTGAGAGTATTTCATCCGAAGCCAATAAGTAAGCCGCTCCGAAAAGAATAATAGTTCCCAGCAGGACAAAAAGTCCTTGTTTCAGACCCTTAGGGTTTATGATCATGTTAAAAATGGAGAATCCCACAGTGATTACTGCTGCTCCTATAGCCATGATATATGCCCATCTCAGCAAGGTTTCGGTAATTACCGGTTCTACCATGCTTGTTCCTTCAGTTCCTGGCACAACGTTTCCCAAGTAAAATAATAAGACCAGTATTATGGAAACACCAAGGAGTGCATAAAGGATATAATTGATGATTTTTATGTATTTACCAGACATAGTATACAAATTTATTTCTTAACATTATATTTAACCAGCATATCTATGAGGGAAATGGAAGAATCTTCCATGGAATTAACAATACCATCGATTGTAGATAAAATATAATTATAGAATATCTGAAGAATTACTGCAACAATCAGCCCAGATACCGTGGTAATCAAAGCTATTTTAATACCCCCTGCAACCAGAGAGGCAGATACATTTCCGGCAATTTGGATCTGGTCGAATGCAGAAATCATACCAATAACAGTTCCCATAAACCCTAACATAGGAGCAATGGCAATAAACAGGGAAATCCAGGAAAGGTTTTTCTCAAGCAAGCCCATTTGTACACTTCCATATGCTATTACAGATTTTTCTGCCATTTCGATCCCTTCTTCATAGCGATCGAGTCCCTGGTAGAAAATACTTGCAACCGGACCCCGGGTGTTTCTGCATACCTCTTTAGCGGCTTCAATTCCCCCTTCTTCAAGGGCAGCTTCCACATTATTTAAAAGTTTCTCGGTATTTGTTGTGGCCAGGTTCAGATAAATGATTCTTTCAATAGCAAGTGAAAGTCCGAAAATCAGTGTCAAAAGAACCGCACCCATAAATTGAGCACCACCTTCAATAAATTTGGCTTTGATTTGTTTGTGGAGTTCACCGCCACCAGCACTGGGTGCTGGAGCTTCTTCCACAGGCACTTCAGCAACTGTTTCTTCTACTGCGGTTTCAGTTGTCTCTTCTACAGCTGATGTATCTGGCTCTTCCTGTGCCATCACATACTGTGACGCACCTAAGCCTAAGATTGCAAATACCGCTACAATAGCAAATAATTTTTTCATAATTAATGATCTGTTTAGTTATTAAAGAAATTTTTGTTCTTGTTTAAAAAGATTGTATAAATTAACGAATTACACTTTAATTTTGCAAAAGTAAAATACTT
>DAOWNN010000225.1 GCA_030642585.1 Bacteroidota bacterium
AAAGTCCACAAGCACTTTACTGTTTGCCATGGCACCGGTGATCAATACACCATCAACTTTCTCTTTAAAGGTCATGCACATAGATCCCACACTTTTTCCAATCTGGTAGGCCATTGCCTCAAAATAAAATTTCGCTTCCTTATCACCATTCTGAATTCTTTTATCAACGTCATATCCACTGGGTGTTCCAAGATAAGCATACAAGCCTCCCTTTCCCCTAACCATTTTTTTCATTTCCTCTTCAGTATATTTTCCACTGAAACACATATGTATGAGGTCACCAACCGGAAGGGACCCACTACACACCGGGGAAAAGGGACCATCCCCATCAAATCCCTGGGTGGCATCAATAACTTTTCCATAATAGTGCATCCCCACGGTAATTGCCCTTCCCAGGTTTACAACTATCAATTTCATGTCCTCGTATTTCATTCCCACTGACGCGGCATGCTTCCTGGCAACATACTTCTGATTCAAAGCATGGTAAATAGATTTTCTTTTAAAAAGAGGGTGTCCTGAGACTCTTGCCAGATCATTAAATTCATCCACTACTACCGGGTTTGCAATATAAGCCTTGCCATTGTGCAAGTGACTGACAATTTCATAGGCAATCAGGCCTCCAAGATTCACAATATCCTCCCCTAAAACACTTTCCTTAAGGTCATGAATCATTTTCTCATTCACCTGGTACACTCCTGATTCAACCGGATGAACAAGGCCTCCCCTACCCATAACCAACTGTATCTGATCAAAATCTATCTCATTGTCTTTAAGTGCTTCCCTGATCAAATCAGCACGTATTTTTGTCTGATCTGCAATTTTCTTACAATGTGCAAAATCTTCTGCCTGGTGTCTGATCCTTTTCAGGAATATTGCTTTTCCAAGCCTGTATACACCGACCTGTGTATATTCATCTCTTGGGTTTATTGCAAGTAAAAGGACATTTGCAAGATTGATGGCTTTTGGATCCATAATAGTATTAGTTTCTAATTTACCAGTGAATATGAAATTAATGTAATAAAAACTTCATAAACACAAATTTACATATTTCTTCGATACTGTCCCCCAACCTCATATAAAGCATCGGTAATTTTACCCAGGGAACAATATTTTGATACTTCCATTAAGCTATCAAAAATATTTCCTTTATTCAGGGCTACATCTTTCAGATCATCCAGCAATTGTGCGCTCTTTTTAGCAGAAGATTTATACAGGTTCTTTATCATCTTAACCTGAAAATCCTTTTCTGTTTTAGTGGCTCTGATTACCTGGTCAGGAAGTATTGTTGGCGACCCATCCTGTGACAGGAAAGTATTTACCCCCATCAGGGGCAAACTGCCATCATATTTCTTTTCCTCATAATACATTGATTCTGATTGAATCTGACTTCTCTGGTACATCATTTCCATAGCTCCCAAAACACCTCCACGCTCTGTTATCCTGTCAAATTCCATGAGCACTGCTTCTTCTACCAGGTCGGTTAATTCTTCTATAATAAATGAGCCCTGAAGAGGATTCTGATTTTTTGCAAGTCCCAATTCATGGTTGATAATCAATTGTATTGCCATTGCCCTTCGTACTGACTCCTCGGTGGGAGTAGTAATAGCCTCATCATAGGCATTGGTATGCAAGGAATTACAATTATCATACACGGCACTTAAACCCTGCAGGGTAGTTCGGATATCATTGAATTCTATCTCCTGGGCATGCAGGGACCGCCCGGAAGTTTGAATATGATATTTAAGCTTTTGGGATCTTTCATTGGCACCATAAAGATGCTTCATAGTCTTTGCCCAAATAATTCTGGCAACCCTGCCAATCACAGTATATTCCGGATCGAGTCCGTTTGAGAAGAAGAAAGAAAAATTAGGTGCAAAATCATCAATCTTCATACCCCTGGACAGGTAATATTCCACATATGTAAAGCCATTTGACAAGGTCAGTGCCAACTGGGTAATTGGGTTTGCTCCTGCTTCCGCAATATGATAGCCTGAAATGGAAACCGAGTAAAAATTACGCACCCTGTTTTTAATAAAATATTCCTGTATATCACCCATTAATTTCAGGGCAAAGTCTGTAGAAAAAATACAGGTATTCTGTGCCTGGTCTTCCTTAAGAATATCTGCCTGCACTGTTCCCCTCACTCCGGAGATTGTGTTTTTTTTGATCTTAGCGTAAACTTCCTGAGGAAGCACCTGGTCACCAGAAACACCAAGAAGCATTAAGCCGAGGCCATCATTCCCCTTTGGCATTGTTCCACGATAAACCGGAATCGGAAGGTCCTGCTTTTTATAAATTTGCAGGATTTTTTTCCTAACCTGTTCTTCCAAACCATTTTTCTTAATATACAACTCACACTGCTGATCAATTGCGGCATTCATAAAAAACCCAACCATAATTGGTGCAGGTCCGTTGATGGTCATCGAAACTGATGTGGTAGGGTTTAAAAGGTTAAAACCGGAATATAATTTCTTGGCATCATCCAGGCAAGCAATAGAAACGCCTGCATTTCCAATTTTTCCATATATATCTAGTCTTGTTTCCGGATCAGCACCATACAGGGTTACTGAGTCAAAAGCAGTTGATAATCTCTGTGCCGGCTGCCCGTATGAAAGATAATGAAATCTCCTGTTTGTCCTTTCCGGACCACCTTCTCCAGCAAACATCCTGGTAGGGTCTTCATTTTCACGTTTAAATGGGAATACACCAGCTGCAAAAGGAAAATCTCCGGGGAGGTTTTCCTTTAGATTCCACAGCAATATATCTCCCCAGGATTTATATTTAGGAAGAGATATCTTTGGTATCTTTTGATGTGACAAACTTTCTGTAGTGGTTTCCACTTCAATGTTCTTACCCCTCACCTCATAAGTAAACTTACTCTTCTTGTAAGCCTTTACTTTTGAATCCCAGGATTTCAAGATGGAAAGACTATCCGGATCAAGACTTTTTTCAAGTTTTTTATACTCACGGTTTAAAACCTCCAGGGTGTTTTTATCTGCATCTTTTAAGTGGGAAATGCTTTGCTTAAGGCCGTATAATTTATCTGCTATCTCTGATTGTTCTACAGAACGCTTATTGTAATTTCGAACTGTATCTGAAATTTCTGAAAGATACCTGACTCTCTTCCCCGGAATAATGCTTAATCGTTGAGCAACAGCCAGGACTTCTATTGATAATAAAGCATTAAAAATACCCGAAGTCTTTTGTTCAATTCTGATCATTAAGTCTTTAAAAAATTCATCCACCCCAGCATCTCTGAAGTTAGAAGCAACAGTTCCCCATACCGGCATTTCATCTGTCTTTATTTCAAAAAGCTTATGATTTCTCTGGTATTGTTTCTTTACATCCCTCAATGCATCCTTTGCCCCGCGCTTATCAAACTTATTAATAACAACAAGGTCAGCAAAATCAAGCATATCAATCTTTTCAAGCTGGGTCGCCGAACCATATTCAGGGGTCATAACATAAACGGAAAGATCACTGTGATCAACAATTTCGGTATCAGATTGACCTATCCCTGAAGTTTCCAGGATTACAAGGTCGAAGCCACTGGATTTGATGATACACAGAATATCCTGAATGGATCTGGAAAGCGACAAATTTGATTGCCTTGTTGCCACTGATCTCATAAAGATATTTGGGGAATATACAGAATTCATTCTTATTCTATCACCCAGCAATGCTCCTCCTGTTTTTCTCTTGGTAGGATCTACAGAAAGCACTGCCAAAGTATTTTGAGGGTATGCGGCTTGAAATCTCCTTATTAATTCATCCAGCAAAGAAGATTTTCCTGCGCCACCAGTACCTGTAACACCAAGTACAAATGATTTCTTCATTTCGCAATTAGCCTTCAGACTTCGGAGAAGAGGATTTATTTTTTTGAAATTATTATCTGCAAGAGTAATAAGCCTGGAAATTAATTGAGGCTTATCAGGACTCAGATCATCTGCTTTAAATGTATGCTTACTGTTTAAGGGAAAGTCAGATCTCAGTATCAGGTCGTTTATCATTCCCTGCAAACCCATAGTTCTGCCATCATCAGGTGAGTAGATCCTCTCAATGCCATAGTTTTCCAGCTCAACAATCTCATCAGGCAAAATGACCCCACCACCTCCACCAAAGATCTTAACATGCTCATAGCCCTTATCTTTCAGCAGATCCAGTATATACTTAAAAAACTCAATATGCCCACCCTGATATGAAGTTACAGCAATAGCCTGAACATCTTCCTGGATTGCCGTATCCACAATTTCTGAAACAGATCGATTATGACCAAGGTGAATAACCTCTACCCCTGTTGATTGAATAATCCTGCGCATGATATTTATGGCAGCATCATGACCATCAAACAGCGAGGTTGCGGTAACAATTCGTATGTGATTTATAGGTTTGTATATTTCTGTCATTACGTTATTCTATGTAAAATTCCAAATCATAACAATTGAGATTTAGACTTTTATCCTTTTTTATGCTCTGTTTCTCCATTCCATTATTTGTCTCACCCCTTCTCCTTTCCCAGGCTTTTTACTACGTAGTATACTACGTAGTAATCAACACTCAATCCATCACTTCGCTTTGTCATGATTTTTGCGCCTCCGGGCAAAAATCCCGCCAAAGCTCAACAACTTGCATAAGCTCTACTATAAATATTCCGTCCCTACGGGATTTTCAACTTCCACCTCT
>DAOWNN010000196.1 GCA_030642585.1 Bacteroidota bacterium
AATTTGCCATTTTGGTAGTCTGCCACGAAAATATGAGAATATGAGTAATCTTCCCAGTGGTTCCAGTGACGATACATCAATTCATCAATAATCCGAACATCGGTCAATGGCAGATCGGGATAAATTTCCTGGGGAGTTTGCTTGAGTTTTACATCTTTGGTATAATAAATCCGATCGCCGGTTGGAGCATATTCAAATTCATTGATCCCTCCCTCAATATCTGAAACCTGAACAGGGCTACCTGTATCCGGATTAATTTCCCATAACTGAACTGATCCGGATTCTGCTGAAAGGAATCCAATCTTAGACCCATCAACTGACCACCTGGGATGAAACGACTTCATAGCACTCAACTCCACTGCTTCCCCACCTTCTACCGGGAGGACATACAACTTTGTAGTGCTCTTGTTGGTTTTAGAATCGTACCTGGTAAGACTATATACAATCGTCAAATTATCAGGAGATACCTGCACTTCTCCCACCCTGCCAAACTTCCACAATATTTCAGCGGTCATTTTGCCCCCGGCAATTTCATTCTCAGTAAGTGTTCCTGAAAAATCAGATTCTGGCTCAGCGATCTTTCCATTTTCATTGGTACAGGCTGAGAATATCAATACAATGCTTATTAAAAATACCAGGTTTTTCATGATTATAAGATTAATTATTTTTCATGTGAATAATTATAGTAGCTGAATGTAGGGAATTACTAAAGAGCTATCTGTAATAAATATTATTAAAGACTTTTTGACTTTCGACTTTTAGACGCTTTGACTTTATTATTATGAAGCCTCAACAATTTTGGCCTTCAATTCTTCTAATAATTCAGGATTATCTTCAAGAATTTGTTTCACTCCTTCCCTTCCCTGTCCCAGCTTGGTATCTCCATAACTAAACCAGGAACCACTTTTCTTAATAATCTCAAGTTCTACACCCATATCAATAATTTCCCCGGTAAGAGATATTCCCAGTCCATATATAATATCAAATTCAGCCTTTCTGAAAGGTGGAGCCATTTTATTCTTAACAACTTTCACACGCGTACGACTTCCTTTAATATCATCACCATCCTTAATCTGCCCTATTCTTCTAATATCCACCCTGACTGTAGAATAAAACTTAAGGGCATTACCACCGGTAGTTGTTTCCGGATTTCCAAACATTACTCCAATCTTATCTCTAAGTTGATTAATAAAAACACAGGTTGTATTTGTTTTACTGATATTGGCTGTAAGTTTCCTGAGTGCCTGTGACATAAGTCTTGCCTGAAGGCCCATGCTGGCGGCTCCCATTTCCCCTTCTATTTCTGCTCTTGGAGTCAGTGCAGCTACAGAATCGATAACTACAATATCAATGGCCCCTGAACGAATCAGATGATCTGTAATTTCAAGAGCCTGCTCACCATTATCGGGTTGGGAAATCAAAAGGTTTTCTATATCCACCCCTAACTTTTCAGCGTAAAACCTGTCAAAGGCATGCTCTGCATCAATAAATGCAGCAATTCCTCCTTTTTTCTGAGCCTCTGCTATTGCGTGAATGGCTAGGGTTGTTTTTCCGGAGGCTTCAGGACCATAGATCTCAACAACCCTACCCCTGGGATATCCACCAATGCCCAGGGCAATATCCAGGGCAATTGATCCGGAGGGAATACATTCGACATCTTCCGCCGGCTGATTTCCCATTTTCATAATTGCACCTTTACCAAAGTCCTTTTCAATCTTGTCCATAGTTAACTGTAGAGCTTTCGTTTTTTCCTTGTTCACATCTTTCTTTTCCTGATCCATTGTTAATTTCTTTATTGAATGAATAAAAATATTTTTCCTTTGAGAATTTAGGTAAAATTACGAAGTTTACAGTAATAATTCAGAAATTGACTGACAACTTTTTATCAGATTATAAACATTGCAATACTATATTAAATGAACTTCATAAATACCCTGGCTAAAGTTTCTAAAAAAAAAATCTCTTACCACCTGAAAATCTCAATAAACTACATCATTCTGTCTTTGGGCTTACTAATTTCACTTCCCCTTTCTGCACAAGACCAGTTAAAGGAAGAGTCAAACTTGCAAAAGAAGGCGCAGGAATATTTCAATAGTAAGGATTATCAGAATGCCTTCGAAAATTATAATTTGTTGTTGAAGACTTATCCTAAAGATCCAGAGCTAAATTATTATTCAGGAATTTGCCTGACAGAATTAGAGCAAAATCTGAATACTGCTATTTACCAGCTGAAACTTGCCTCTCTCAGTTCTGTTCCAGCCGATGTTTATTTTTATCTTGGTAAAGCAAATTACCAGCTAACTAATTTTGCTGAGGCTCTTAATTATTTTGAGAGATTCAAAAAAACCGGTTCCAGGGAAGATCAGAAGAACCTGAAGGCAGATCAGTGGATTGCCTGGTCTGAAAGCAGGATTTCTAATTCAGACCCGATAATTAAATATTACGGACCCGCAGTTTCAAATATTCCAAAAGATATTCCCGGCAGAAGCAGCAATGTTTACATTGAGCAAGTTTCAGATGCTTTTTATGAGCAAGCGCAAATAAAAAAAATACTAAAGCCCGAGGATATAACTGCGCTATCTGAAATAGATTATTTGAATAAGACCCATAATGAATCAATGCAGCAATCATGGGAACTTGATAAAGAACGGGAAAAACAAAAGGTGGTTGTCAGTGCTGCCAGAAGTCAGGCAGAAAGTAACCGGGCTTTGAGAAAAATAAATTCTCTGGAAAAACAGAGTTCTCAGAAAAAACTTCAGGCATTTAAAGGTTACCATGATATAAATTCCGGGAAATATGTAATTTATAAATCAACTATTGACAAGATTTTAGAAGATAAATACAATAAGAACTATGAAGAAATCAAAAGGCATTCATTAAATAGTGAAGAAAACTACAAAAACTCAGTGAAACTGAAAGAAGAGGCCGAAATGGTAACTGATTGGGAAGAAGAATTCGACTTATACGGAGAATCCAATGCTTATGAGTTAATGGCACTTGAGAACCAAAAGAAAGCAATTGCTGTTTATGCAGGCATGTTAAACCCTGACAGGTTAGACAAATCTGTGGCTCAGGAATCATCACAAAAAAAAGACCCTCAACAAATTACCAAAGACGACCCGGACTATGTTCCAATACCAATAGAGGAAAAGAAAGAGCCCATTCCAAGTGTAGTTATTATAAAATTTCCCACACAGAGTGAATCTCTGATTGTTGAAGAAAAATCTATCCCTGAGCTCACACGGGAAATTGAAACTCCTGAAGTGGTCTCAAAAACATCAATACAGGAAATAAACAACTTTTCCATCCTTCCTACTCCCGATTATAATAAAATGACCCCTATTCCGCTTGACCGGACCCTTCCTGATGGAGTTAGCTATAAGATACAGCTTGGAGTATTCAAGAATCTCAGGACGCAATCATATTTTAGAGGGCTGCAACCAATTACAGCAGAATCAGTTGAGGGCAAGGATATTATAAGATACTTTGCTGGATTATTCTCAAATTATGAAGATGCCAGAAGTGCTCTGAGAAAAGTAAGAAAAAATGAATTTAAAGATGCTTTTATTGTAGCCTATTACGAGGGTCAGAAAATTTCAACAGACAGGGCAAAGCTTCTTGAGAAAGATGGAAAAGAAGGTATTACTGAGAATATTAAGACAGAACAACATAATGTGTATTTTAAAATTCAAATTGGAGTGTTCAGTAAGGAAGTCGGACCAGGCCTCTATCGAACATTTGAAAGTCACGCCAGAGAGAAAAAACTGGAGTATTTTGTGAATAAAAAGGGTAATGTGGTATACACAATTGGAAAATTCCTTACCTTTGATAGCGCTGGTTCTTTTAATAAAGAGTTAAAAATTAAAGGGCTAAGTGATGCTTTTGTAATTGCATTCGATGAAAATAAGAAAATTTCCATCAGGGAAGCCCAAATATTGCTAAACAAAAATTAACTGTATGAGTACACAAGAGAAGCAAAAGTTTCTGGGTGATAGTCTTACAAAAGAGAAAAAAGACCGGTTCCTGATCTTGCATAATGATGACGTTCATACTTTTGATTATGTAATAGATGCACTTATTGATATTTGTCAGCATGATACTTTACAGGCAGAGCAATGCACAATGATCATTCACTTTAAAGGAAAATGCTCAGTAAAAGCTGGCAAGTATGAAAAATTGAAGTCTATGAAGCAGGAATTCATTAATTTAGAACTCGATGCTACGATTGATTAATATTTGTCTTAAATAAATGTCTATCCCTCTTATTATAATTCTGATTGTATTGGGAATTTTTCTTTTCCTGGTTGAATTTTTGTTGATTCCGGGTGTTACAGTTGCAGGTATCGGTGGAGCTATTTTGATGATTGGCGGAGTAATTCTTGGATATCATCATCACGGAATGCAGGTGGGAAATCTGATTTTATTAGGAACGGTTGCCTTGTCAATACTAACCTTATATTTTGTCTTAAAATCAAAGACATGGAAAAAGATCATGCTTGATTCAAAGATAGACAGTAAAGTAAATCTTCTCGAGCGAGATGAAATTATGATCAAGCAGGGAGATGAAGGAGTTTCAGTAACCCGTTTAAATCCTATGGGGAGGATATTTATAAATGGCGAATATTATGAAGCGAAATGCCTGAATCAATTTGTTGATGAGCAGACTCGGGTTGTTATAATAAAAATTTCTGATAATAAAATAATTGTTAAACCAAAAAACTAATTTAATATGGAAGGAATGGGATTGTATTTAGTAATTATTGTAGTCATACTGATCTTTTTATGGATCATGTTCTATTTTATCCCGGTAGGTCTGTGGTTCAGGGCACTGGTTTCGGGAGTTCGTATTTCTCTTCTTCAATTGATTTTTATGCGCTGGCGTAAAGTTCCGCCCTCTCTTATTGTAAGTGCTTTAATTGAAGGTACCAAAGCAGGACTGACTTTGCATAGAGATGATCTGGAGGCTCACTATCTTGCCGGAGGACATATTACCCAGGTTGTGCATGCCCTGGTTTCTGCTGAAAAAGCAAACATAGAGTTGCCTTTCAATATGGCAACTGCAATTGACCTTGCAGGGAGAGACGTGCTTGAAGCAGTTCAAATGTCAGTAGTCCCAAAAATTATTGATACCCCAAATGTAACTGCAGTTGCCAAGGATGGGATTCAGCTTATTTGCAAGGCCAGGGTAACCGTAAGGGCAAGCATCAAACA
>DAOWNN010000227.1 GCA_030642585.1 Bacteroidota bacterium
AAATGCTTGAAAACACAAAAGCCAATATGAAAGTTCTTCATCCCTTACCCAGGGTAAATGAAATTCATTCAGATGTGGATGACAGTGAAAAAGCTTACTATTTTACCCAGGCTTTAAATGGAGTTTATGCCAGACAGGCAATTATTTCTACACTTCTTGGTCTAATTAAGTAAATCATCAATTCAATGAGCAAAGGAAAACAACTTAGTGTAAGTGCTATTAAAAACGGGACAGTAATTGACCATATTCCTGCAAAAAATCTGTTTAAGGTTATCTCAATCCTGGGATTGGATAAGTTTGATCATCAGATCACTTTTGGAACAAACCTTCCCAGCAATAAATTGGGACAAAAAGCCATTATTAAAGTGGCAGAAAAGACCTTTAGAGGAAATGAAGTGAACCGTATAGCACTGGTTGCTCCTGAAGCAAGACTCAGTGAAATAAAAGATTATGAGATAGTAAATAAGTATAATGTCAAGGTACCATCAGAAATTATTGGCATTGCCAAATGTGTTAATCCTAAATGCATAACCAATAACGAAGAAGTAACTACAAAATTCATGGTTCTTTCCAAGGGAGAAATTGCACTGAAGTGCCATTACTGTGAAAAAATTACAGACCAGGAACATATGGAGGTTATGTGAGACTCAAATTTTGCATTGCAAAATTTGTTAGTCGAAAAATCCAAAAAAGGAATTGTAAAGATTAAATATTGAGTTTTGGTTGTTAATGCTTATTCCTTTGTACTTTAATCTTTCTTTGTCCACCATAGCCTTTTTTGGGCGTAGGTGGATTACTTTAATCTTTTATCTTCTATTTCCTTATCCTATCCACAGATCTTATCAGCAACTCATCTCTTCTTATTCCACGGAATGCAAGGTAGGTCAAGATGGCTGCAAGGAGTGGCATGATGGCCGGAAAAGAGAAAAGTGCTTCAACATTCAATGTTTTTCCTGCCTGGAAAGTATAGTACCAGGTTAATATAAGAGCACCTATCATCAATAGAATGTTAAAAACACAAAGTCGTATCTGAAGAATGCGGTTTCGGAATAAAAAAAAAGTAGTAAGACTCATAAGAGGAATAGCTGCAAGAAGACAGGCTAAAGGAATTGCTGAAATAACTACTTCACCCTCATCACCTGCAGTAACGATTCCATAGAAAAAATACTCATAATTGAGATCTCCCGGGCCAATCAATTTAGCAATTGGAAAAATCAACATCAAAACCATACCTATGATTGAAAAAAACAAATACAAGCTTTGAACCCGCTGAATCATAACTAAAAATTAAATTAGCCTTACAAAACTAAGATTTTCTTTTAAGATACTGGTAATCCAGATAATACAATATTTTTATTGAGAAACTGTTGATTTGGGGAGATTGTAAGACATTCTGTAAATTATCAAAATATTTGTCAATTAAAACATCATCCCTGCTATAGATAGAATTTTTCCAAACTATTGACATTTCACTACCCGGAGCAAATCTCCAGACATAAGCCATATCAATATTAAATGTATTGAAATTAATATCCTCATTTTCGGTTACATAATCATTATCTTCCAGGTATCCATCATCTTTCAAAAGAAAGAACTCCTCATTGTAATCCACTTTTGACCAATAATGTCTTAGTCTGAAACTTAAATGCATCCGGTTTGTAAAAATAAAACTTGTTTCAATGGTATTGTTTATTGTATGATTATCTCTCATTCCAAAAATTATGGAATCCGGGTCAGATGAATCAACATGACCAATATCCTGCAGGCTTTTTGAATAGCGGGTCTCTAGTGTAAACTGAAGACGGTCGTTCACGCGGAACCTTGGAGAGATACCAAAGCCATATCTGTATTGATTGTATGGAGAGGAATTTTTTGCAAAGCCAAAGTTAATTCGCGCATACAGGTCTTTTCTGCGGTCTGTTGAAACCCATCCTGAAAAAAAGAGTCCCGGGTAACGGTAATAGCTTCTGCCATCCACTCTGGGCTCGTAGAAATCATGTATCCCCAGGGGAGTATATTCAATCTGAGGACGAATTGTCCAATAGTTCATAAAGGTTGTAAAACTACTGAGAGAAATTTTCAGGGTAGAAAATTCAGTTGGTTTATATAAGCTAATATATTCGATCTCCAGGAAATTTCTCGAAGATTGAATAGATCCTACAGGTCTGAAAATATTGTAACTAAACCTGGCCTCATGACTCATCTCATTTTGGTTTCGCTCATAACCCATATCATTTGGGTCATAGGTGTCTGATAGAATTTCGGTCTGGTACTCCGCCCTGTAAACACCTCCCGTTTTTCCCAAATTCAAAAAGAGCCTGTATCCCAGGTCAGTATCCAATGAATCATAATACTTTTGTGAAAGAGCAGCCTGACCAGAAATAGAATACATATTATTTTTGTTCAAAAACTTAAAATCTGTTCCAGTCACATTGGCTGTATAAAAATCCTCATCTTTCGGAGCGTCCCTGTAGACATTGGTATTTATCAGGCTAAAAAATGAATTATTCTTAAGACTCTGGTCCAGAACAATCATATTATAATTTGTAAAAGGTTGGGTCATTTCTTTTCTTATGGCTCCGGTTGAATCTTCAACCTCAGCATACATGGTAGCTGTCATGCCATTGAATACTCCAATACCAAGTCCGCTTTTTGTGCGCCCTGAAACCTTGGTAGCATTGATAAGCTTTGATTCCAGAGGATTTTTTTTGATAGTTTCTGACGAATCAATTTGGTAGGATCGAAGATATCTCCTGGGCCTTGATCCTACCCTCCTGGAATAGAAAATCCCACCCTTACTAAACAATTCAGTTCCTTCTGTAAAGAATGGCCTTTTCTCATTATATTTTACCTCAAAAGGGGTAAGATTAAGTATTATATCATCTGATTGAACCTGTCCAAAGTCCGGGATGAGTGTCAGATCCAGTGTGAAACTTTCGGTGATCCCATATTTAAGATCCATTCCTCCATTATAAAAAGACGACCATTTTCCTGTTTCTGAATTATTTTCAAGATATCCTGAAAGGTATGGAGTAAATGATAACCTGAGAGGCGGTTCTATTGATTCTATTCCTCCCAACTCTCCAAGGTAGTTAAAGGTATTTCCTACTTCATTGTCCACATAATTCCAGGTTGACCATTCTCTCTTTCGCCTGATTTCCCGCCAAAAGTTGACACCCCATAGTTGAACATCTGATTTAGGAAAGCGTATTGCCGAGTAAGGAATTTTTATTTCCGCAGACCAGCCCTGAGAGTTGATATTTACAGCACTATGCCAAACCACATCCCAGGAAATATCAGATCCATGCCTTCCGGCACTGGTACGCATCTTATCAGTTTTCACTCCGGAGGCGGAAACCTTAAAGGTCATACCGTTTACACCATCATTAAATGGGTTAATATCTATTGAAAAATGATCAGCATTTAAATTTCTGTCTGAATCCCTTGGTCCCAGTTCAGTATAAATACTATCTGGATAAGGGTCGTACATCATAGCAGCAATGTATAGAGCCGATTGATCATAAACGACCTTCACAACTGTACGAAAGGATGCAGGATCACCATTAAAAGGAGTATATTGTATGAAGTCTGAACCCGAAAAATCTGAACTCCAAATACTTTCATCCAGAATCCCATCAATCTTTGGAGCTTCAGAAATCTCACTTGCATCTAAAGTCTTCTTTGTCTCAAAGCCCTGTGCATGAAACCCTATAAACACAAAAAAAACAAAGGCTAAAAATAATCTTATTTTCATCCTGCTTATAACTGTTCGTAATTAAAAATTATTTGACCTGGCAGAGCAATGATTTATTCCCGGTTTTTATAAAAAAATAAAAACCGGGAATAAGTTTTACTGAATTCTTTGAATCTAATCCTTATTAATTGCTTCCAAGAATAAGAGGAAGGCCATCCTTACCACTTCCAACAACTACTACCTTTGCGTTAGGAGATTCTGCCAGTTTCAGTGTAGCATCAATTCCTTTCTGCCTTAAAATCATAGTTGTCAAACTGGCACTAAGGATCCTGTTGTAATCTGCAATTCCTTTAGCTTCAATTCCTTTTCTATCTGCTTCCAATCTTTCTCTTTCATTAATAAAAGTCATGGCCAGGGCTTCCTGCTCATGCTGAAGCTTTGATTCAATAGCCTGTTTGATCTCATTGGGAAGGTTTATTGAACGAATCAATAAGGCATGCATTTCTATGTCGTTTTGCGATAAAATAGCAGCAGTTTCTTCAATGATAGAAGTTTCCACTTCATTTCTTTTTGTTGAATATATTTCTTCGGCAGTATACCTTCCGGCTACCCTTCTAACAGTGGAACGTACTTCAGGGGTAACCAACCTGCTAACATAATTAGTACCAAAGGTTTCATGAAGATATCCAATCTTGCTGTAAACAGGATTGAACCGAACCGTAACATCCATATTGATAGATAATCCGTTCTTGCTCAGCACATCCATTGTTTCTTCACTTTTTTGCTCTTTAACATCATAGCGGAATATTTTATTCCAGGGGGCAATTACTTTCAGTCCGGTAGACACAATATCATCTTTTTCAAAATTTCCGGAGATAGATCTAAATACAACTGCTCTTTCACCAGGTTCAATGATGAAAAACATGCGACTGCTAAATACCAGCAGTAACACAAAAATTACTGCA